>CALUSZ010000213.1 GCA_944323495.1 Candidatus Gastranaerophilales bacterium | reverse complement strand
GGTTTTAATGTTAAACTGCTCATATCCAATTAACACGAAAAGGCTTTATGGAATTAACAAGCGAAGAAATAGTTACAAAATTATTGTCTGCAAAAGAGATTTTACGTGTAAAGAATCAGCCTTTTATCACTGATTCTATGTATAATCTGGGAGATTTTCTAAAAAAAATTAAGGAGCAGCCAAGCACTTATGGAGAGAAATATATATTTATAAAATAAAAAGCCACTCCTTAAGGAATGGCTTTTTATATTTAGTGATATTTAAATTATGCTTTCTTTACAAGGACTCTTCCAGAATCATTAATTAAAGGTTTTTTTTCGCCTTGGTATTTAACTTCAATTGTATCATCAACTTTTACGTCAGTGTCAGTTGAAGAGACTTTATATTTTGTATTTGTTGCATCTTGTGCTTGGAATGTATACTTAGCTCCGAATGCACCGATATTTTCGCAATCAACATCATAAGATAATTTACCGTCTTCAGCTTGTACATTGCTCAAAGGTCCTTTTATCCATTGATCTGCAGATGCATCACGGTTTTCAACATTAACTGTTACACCTGATTTTTCAAGAAGTTTCAATACGCCATATACATTTGATAAACGACCGACTGCATCATTTCCGTCGCCTGTTATGTAACCAAGATTTTTAAGGATTTGAGTTGCCTGATCTTTAGTTATAGCCTTCAATTCTTCTGGCGTGATTTTCTTTAGGTCATCTAAAGTTACAGCTGTTGGATCAACAGACTTGCCATTTACAGTAACCTTAGCTGAGTCAGGAGTTACCGCTGGATCAGGAGTTACCGCAGATGGATCTTGCTCTACGCTCGGAGTAGGAGCATCCGCCGCCGGAGCTGCTGGTTCTTCATCTGCCTGAGGTGCTAAATTATCTAATTTTGTCTGTAATTGCTGTTTGAGATTTTCAAGAGTACGTTTCTGTGCTCTTTTATTATTATTATCTAAATCTTCTATAGCATCATCAATATCTTTAATAATCTCAGATATTTGTTCTTTTGTTGGATTTTTGTCTAAATTTTTAATTTTACCTGTTATATCTGCGATTTTAGCACAATCCGGATCGTCTTTTACGACTTCTTTTACAGTTTCTTTTTCAGAAGTGCGTCTGCTGCTCCAGTCGCCGCCACCGAATCCAAATGAAGGGAAGCCCAAACCTCCTCCGAATCCGAATGAAGGGAAGCCAAAGCCCATTCCGCCGCCAAAGCCGCCGAATCCGAAACCGCCGAATAAACCGCCTAAGGCGTTACCTAAGCCAAGACCAAAGCCGTTCCAGAAACCACCGTGTCCGCCGCAGTTAATATTAAATACAGTATTGGATACATTGTTGTACCCCCCGCCGCAATGTCCGGAGTGGAACATTTCATAGTGTTTAAATGCGCTGTGACAATTAATTCTTGACATAGTCTGTACCTCGTTGTTTCTTACATCTTATATATATAATAAGTATATATAAATCCTTCAATTTCAAGTTTAACTAAAATCTTTACAAATCTTTACAAACATATATAAACTGTTAAGCTTTGTAACAAATAACGCTTTAACCCTAAAGTTTTTAAAATTTATGCCGATATATATACTATCAAGGGAAAATAAAACAAAGGATTAGGGATTATGTCACTAAACGTATCAATGGATTATAGCTTTCAGCTGGAAAATCGGGAAAATTTGAAAAACACAGCAAAGAGTATTTTAACGAACTCCGGTGCTAATACAGATACAACACATAAGATTATAGAGAAAACTATATTCAACTCTGATAATCAGTTAAAAGAGATTTATACAAATCCGCAGCTGGCTGTTATTAAAGCTTCTGCTCAAATTACTCTGAACAATAGCTTAAAAGAGACTCTTAAGTATCTAAAAGAACATGCTAATAAAAAAGAAGTTAAAAAGCCTGTTCTTGGAGAGATATGGGATGTATTTGCGGCAAATAACGAATCCTCCGAAAAAAATCCATACAGAGGTGAATTATACGATTTTCAAATAAATTTTGATGCAAAAAATATTTTTGCAGCCTAAGTTTCTCCTCAAATAGCGGTCCAGAGTTTGCTCCGGACCGCTGCCTCTTATATTCGAACTTTGACAACTACCTTTTTTACATTTATCTGATTCTCCACACATAAAGATGGCTGATGGGCATCATGCGGGAATAGCAGGAGAAAATCTCTTTCTCTTAGTAATTGATAAGAATCATTATTAGAATCTAAGAATTCTATATCTTTCTCTTTATCATAAGGAACTTTAATAGAACATTTGCTATAGTCAGCAACACCGATTTTTTCTTCTCCTGAAATCATATATTGAATATCAATATATTCACGGTGAGCCTCATAAGGGGCAGATTGCTTAGTCAAATATGTCTGCACATTTGCATAAATTCGTTCACTATCAATCACATATTTACCATCTGAAAGATTTTTCAAATCCTGAGACTTAAGCCATTCAAACCCTATCTTTATGCCTTCAGATAAAATATAGTAAGTATTTGCTCTATCCAGTTTATCTTTAATCATAATAACCTCCGTTACAAATCTTAACAAAAGTATTAAAAAAAGGCAATTTCATGAACAAAAAATACTTTATATACATGTAAGGTTAGAAAAAGTTAGGTAGGTTCACTATGTTAATGGCATTCTGGGAAGTCCAGAGATTAACACGCGAAATAAATGCTTTAGAAAGGCAAGCCATCCAGACACGCAACAGGCTTTCTAATTATCAGAAATATGCCAGCGTTCTAGGCGGAAGCTCTATTCTTACTGCTAATAATATCGCAGGGATTTCTGCAGAATTATTGCCAAGAGCCTCATTATTTGCAAGATTTTCTAATCAAGCAAGCTCAATGAGTGCTATGCAAAATCTACAGTTCATGAAAATGACAGGACAGGTGCCGTTTGTTGGAAACCCAATGGCACAGTATCAATTAGAGATGAGTGCATTTGCAAAATTTAAAGAAGAGTCGATGAAAGCTCTTAAACAACAAGAGGCTCAGATTCTTAATGAAAAAGAAAAAGAAATTCAGCTTGAAATGAATGATATAGAACAGAGAATCAAGATGAAACGAGCTATGCTGGAATCAGTAAAACAGTTAGCCAGTGAAGAAGCCCGGGACAGCGCACCTAGGTTCGGGCTTTGATAAAAAATAATAAACTCTAAAAGCTTCAAATGTGTTGAACGCGTGAAGTGTATACCTATTAACTTAATAAATTCCCCTCGCCTCAAAAAGAGGCTTTTTTTTTTGCAAATAATTCTGCATGAAAAAAGCGGATTGTTAGACAATCCGCTTTTTAATAATGTAAATTGTTACTTAAGCACGTTCTTTTGCAGTAATAGCAATCTTATGTCTGCCTTTAGCACGTCTTCTGTTTAATACTTCTTGTCCGCCGGGAGTAGCCATTCTTGCTCTGAAACCGCTGACGTGTTGTCTTTTAATCTTTGTTCCTTCTAGTGTACGTCTCATTTTCTATTTCCTTTTCAGCTAATTTTACTCATAATAGTCTAATGGTATACAAA
>CALUSZ010000212.1 GCA_944323495.1 Candidatus Gastranaerophilales bacterium | reverse complement strand
TGTATGTTCTTTGGTAGAGGCACCAATTACTGCAATTGATTTTGGTTTCATGATTTTGTCTAAAATATTCATGAGTCTCTTCCTTTCTTTTATAAAAACCACATAAATATTATAATACAAACAGTTTGCATGGTGGCAAGTTTTTAGTTAATATAATTTAATATTTTTTAGCAAAAAATTTTTTTACGTGTTTTGATTATAAAAAACAATATAAGGACATTTTATGAAAATCAACAAAAATATACACCCAAAGCTTCCTGAGAATTTATATCATATAACTACTGCAGAGAGATTTGAGAAGATTAAAAAGGACAGAGTTCTTCGCGCAATGCCGGATACTTTAACAGGTGGAAAGGTGAAGGGAGTATTGACTTTTGACTTAGAAAATTTCATTTCTCAATGGACAAAAGATAAACAAATGAACCTTGCGAGATTGATTTTGGATTATATCGGCAACGGCAAAGAACTTGTTGCATTGAGGATTCCATTGAAGAATTTGCCTCCTGAACAACTGGCTAATATAAAAGCAAGGGATGTAAAGAAGACTATAGATTGGAAATTCTCAGAATACGTTCCTGGTGGTAAAGTTGCAGGTCATGTTTTAGGTGAAAGGTTCGTGGAAATGCCGCCTGAGGTGGTACAAAAAAATGCAATAGAACATATTATGCCGGAGGATATTCCTATTGAGAAGATTGATTGTCTGGGTACTTCACGATATGAAGGAAAATTAAGATTGGTAGATGTACTAAACGGTTTCTTTAAAAACTGTCCGGAGGAGAAATCAATAGATAAAAATATTGATGTGCTAATGTAAATTTTTCATGTTAATATAGAATATATTTATTTAATATGAAAGGAAATTTAATCAAATGGAAAAAATAGCAGATATAGGTGTTTTTGGCGGATCCGGTTTTTACAAATTTTTGGATGATATCAAGGAAGTTAAGATAGAAACTCCTTATGGAATGCCGTCAGACAGTTTGTTTGTAGGTAAAATCGGTACGCATAATGTTGCATTTATGCCGCGCCATAATAGAGAGCACTCTATACCGCCGCATTTGATTAATTACAGAGCCAATGTATGGGCAATGAAGGAAGCCGGCTGTAAAAGGGTGATATCGCCCTGCGCTGCGGGAAGCCTTCAAAAGCACGTTGCACCGGGAGATTTTGTAATCTGCGACCAGTTTGTAGACTGGACTGACGGCAGAAAATCAACTTTCTATGAAGGCCCGATAGTTTCGCACCCGTCTGCCGCGGAAACTTATTGTCCTGAACTAAGACAATTGGCGATTGAGACCGCAAAAGATTTAGGGATTAAAGTACACGAAACAGGTACAGTTGTTGTCATAAACGGCCCCAGATTCTCAACAAAAGCAGAATCAAAATTCTTTACTAATCAAGGGTGGGAAGTTATTAATATGACAGCATTTCCTGAGGCATATCTGGTTAAAGAGATGGATATGTGTCCTTTGAATATTTCCTTAATTACAGATTACGATGCAGGACTCGTAGGCGATGTGCCTCCGGTTTCTCATCAGGAAGTTATGAAAGTTTTTGATAAAAATCTTGATAATCTGAAAAAATTATTATTTACGCTGATTGAAAAAATTCCTGCTGAGAATAATAATTGTGAATGCTCAAAAACAAGCAGAATTTCACACTAATTAGGAGAACACTATGATATCAAGAGCAGTTAGTTCATTATTCTATTTTTATTATCTGCTGATAATTATACGGATATTTTTAAGCTGGATACCTTCAATTGACTGGCTAAGCCAGCCGTTTGCGGGAATACGTTCCGTGACTGATCCTTTTTTGAATATATTCAGAGGAGTAATACCGCCGATTGGAATGCTTGATATTTCTCCGATTATTGCTATTATTCTTTTACAGCTTTTGCAGGGAATAATTGTCGGTTTCTTATCCGGTATGGGCCTATGATTGATGTTAACATTTTAAATAAAGCAATTGCACTTACTCAAAAGGGGCATGTTCTGGAAGCCGAAAAACTTTATCAGGATTTGCTTATCCAAAATCCTGATGATTATATTCTTTTGTCTGCTACGGGGCTTTTTTATGTTAATGTCCGTGATTTTAAAAAAGCAAGCGAATATTTAACAAAAGCCGTGAACATCAAAGAAACTCCGGGAACTTTATCTGCCCTCGGGTTTGCCGAATATGAACAAGGAAAATTTGAAAATGCCGCCGAATGGCTGGAAAAAGCACTTACGGCAGGCGAAAACGCAGATATTTATCATAAGCTTATCTTAAGTTTGTTTGAAATTAAAAATTACAAAAA
The DNA here is from genome assembly GCA_944323495.1 of Candidatus Gastranaerophilales bacterium. Next base: position 401 of record CALUSZ010000212.1, on the reverse strand, counting down.
AGCTGTTGAATACGCGGATAAAATGTTTGAAAAATACCCTGATGATATGCGTTCCGTGACAAATAAAGTTAAGGCGCTTACTCAATCAGGCAAGCTTATTGAAGCTGAAAACCTCTGTATTGAAAATTTGAAAAATCATCCGGATGATTCCGGCTTGTGGTTTCATTTAGGGTACTTAAAAGAGCTTATCTTCTGCGATGACATTCAAGCAAGAGAATGTTATAAAGCTGCCCTAGAGCTGGGAAACAAGGAAGCTAATTATAATATTGCAGTCAGCTGTCAGAAGCTTGGCGAGTATGATGAGGCGGAAAAATATTACAGAAAAATGCTTGAACTTTTCCCTAATGACATGGATACAATGACATCACTCGGGATGTGCCTGCTTACAAGAAAAAAATTCA
>CALUSZ010000211.1 GCA_944323495.1 Candidatus Gastranaerophilales bacterium | reverse complement strand
TATCAGAGAGTGTTTTTACAAGGATTTCATCGCGGGTTTTAAGTGAGCCGTTGAATGTTCGTTTAAACGTACCTGCAAAGCCCTTAGAATTTTTAGGTGTAAATTTATCTTTATAATTCATAACAGTTTTATCTAGGCCGTCAGCTGCAAGTTTGTTTACAATATCACCAAGAACCAGCCAGCTTAAGTAGCCAAGAGTGTCTTTAGTTAAGACTTCTCTAAGTTCGTCTTTGTCTCTGGCAGAACAAATTCTTGAGATAATTGTAATACCATAAACACCTTTTAATTGATTAATTGTAGGCATTTTACCGGTAAAGGACATTTTATTCATAAATTTAGAAGGTGATTTTATGAATGTCAGCGGTGACATTCCTAATGTAGAAAGTATCATACTAAAGAATGCTGCACTGCCGGCTGCTTTTAAAATTTTAAAACCATTGCTGTTGTCTTTACTTCTGCCTTCTACGCCGACAAAACCGTCAGTTCCGGTTTTGAGTTTGGATAGATACATATTTATTGGCTGTACAGAAAGGCCGATTATAGAAGCTATTGCAAAACCCATAGCAGAACGTGTTTTCATGAATTTTGAAAGACCTTTAATAAAGGAATTCTCTTTAATTGATTTTCCTGTTTTTATCTGTTCTTGAAAGGCTTCCTTTACCTTGTCTTTATTAAATGAATCTGACACAAGATACATGTCATTTAGCAGTGATTTTAGATTAGTTTTGCTGACATTCTTTTTATCCGCAGCTGATTCTAAAATATATTCACTCTGTGCACCTGTACTTGCTGTGATTTTGTTAATAATATATTCTCTGGATTCATTTGTACTTTTCTTTATCCATTCTTTAAACCGGATTTTTTTATTAAGAGAATTATCAAGTGATTTTGCTACATCATCAATTGTTTCTTTAGAAATTCTTACGTACCCTTCTGCATCTCGTCCGGCTGCATCAGGGTTATAAGCTTTTATATTAGAAAGAGTTTTTTTAATATAATCAATTTGAGTTTTATTATCTTTGAGTTGTTCAGCTTTATTTTCAGCAAGAATATCTAAAGTTTCCGGTGCAGTAAAAAATTTGTTAACGTTCAAATCAAATTTTTTGTTCAATCCCCACGCAATAAGCCATCCTGCTCCTGCCCCGAATAATCCCATAAAGGTATCATTCACTGTACCCATAATCTCACGCCTTAATGTCTCCATACCGGCAGCCGGCCCGCGTTTTATCATATCGCTTGCTGTTCTCGGGGTTACCATAAAACATAAGTCAACACCGTTTGCTCCGATAGCCTGATTTGTTGCTAAGAATCTCATTGTTGTATCTATCGGACCCTTGAATTGGGGATGAATCTGTTGTTGAGTTGATTGTACTTTCATAATCTACCTTTACGCTATTTTTGACCAGCCCTAAAACCCTGTGTTAATTTTGAATATTCTACATTTAACGGGGTTTTTGCAGGTTCTTCTTGTTTTATTTCGGCTTTTTGTTGTGCATTTTCACGGGCAAGCTGAAGTGCTCGTTCGTGTTTTTTCTTAGTGTTATGTCGTGTAAATATCGGAATAACAATCCCTAACAGTGCTAATGATACACCAAGGTTAGTTACCTGGCAAGCGGAACGTAAATTTTTTGCACGTTTTAGTTCTTTTTCTGTTTTTCCGATGACTTCTTCAGAAGATTTTATGTTGATATCCTTAACCCAATGCCAGAATTTCTGGAGCTTATTGGCGTTGGTATCCAATTTTTTTGTTTCATTAAGCAGGACTACTCCTGTTTTATTTTGTATAATTGTAGCAGCGGCTTTTGCAGCATAATCACCTAGAAAATATAGGCTTGAGAAGGTTGCAATATCTCTTACAGTTGCTTCTGCAAGTTCATTCTTGTCTTCAGCTGCTGCCATACGTGAGGCAAATGTTGCGGTTGAAATAATTCTTGCCTGATCCATAGTAGGGAACATGCCTTTAAATTCAAGCATATTCATACTTGGTTTTTTCATCATTGATAGAAGTGCTACGCCTACCATGGAAGATATTGAAATAATTTTTTGTTGAAATAAACCTTTTTTAGCTTCCGGATTTTGTTCAACGTTATTCTCTTTATTTTTACCAAAATCATCATAAATGGGCGCACCCTTAACTCCTGAAATTTTGCTTGTAATCCAGCGGTTAATGTATTGCATTGAGATTGCAAGAGGAAGAATAACACCTAGGCCAAGCCAACTCTTTGTTTTAACAAGTTTTTTACTTTGTTTGGCAAAATTGTCTATATCAAGTTTGTTATTGGATTTTTGGAATTCTTTAAAGAATTTTACGGAATCTTCAAGCATACTTTGAACTGATAATGCTTTTACATCTTTATTTCCGCCAATTTTTATATTTTCTGCAACATGTGTTTTTTCAACTATTTCATTTGCAAGCTTTTTAACTTCTTTGCGCATTGCTCTGTCATTACTGCTAGAGCGTGATATCTCTGCGAGTTTATTTGCATATTTATCCAAATCCGAACCCAGTTCGTCTTTAAATAAAATTTTTCTTTTGCCTTCATAGCCTTCAATATTACCTAAAATATTCTTCAATGATTCTCTAACTTTATCCTCTGAAGAAGCTTTTGTATAATATTCAGCAGCTTTATCTATAAGTGTGCTGTCAGCCCAGCAGCGGGACATGCTGACACCTTTAGGCATAAAAGCCGGGTTTATGCATTTTGCAATCCCTAATGTTACCAGAGACGGGATTAGGCAGTTTACAACAAGTCCGGATGATTCACGCCTAAAAGCTTCAAATCCTGCAAACCAGTTAGTCATTGACTCTACTATGGTTCTGGGCAATATTGCAGAGAGCATATCTATTACCGTAACGTTTACCATAGGCATTCTTTCGCACATCTGGATTCCCTGCAGCGCGATTGAACCGAGCCCTTTAAAACTTGGCTTTCCCTCATCTTGTTTTTTACGGGCTTGATGGCTATTTATTCTGCTAGTACTGTCTACACCAATTTTATTTATCATACACATATACTTTTCTATATAGCCGATTATATCAGCTTGGATATATATTTAAAAGCCGGTAAAAATAAAAATTGCCATCAAAATGGCTTTTGTAAAGAAAATGTAAAGATGACTTTTTGATTATTTTTTTCGTGTAAGGAGAGTTTAAATGTAATTATTGAAAAAGGATTTATTATTATTTTATAGATGGTATATTTTTAGCTGATTAACCTTGAAAAATTAATGTAAATTTTTGTAACAATTTTGTGTTATACTTTATTAAAAGAGAGGGAATTTTTAATGAAAATATTAGTATCAAATGATGATGGGATTTTAGCAAATGGTATAAGAGCTTTAATAGAGGCGCTTTCTCCCTGTCATGATGTCTATGTTGTGGCTCCTGATAGAGAACGAAGTGCGGCAGGGCATTCTCTGACTCTGCAAACTCCTTTGAGGGTAGAAGAAGTGGATGCAAAATACGGAGCGAAGCGCTGCTGGATGACAACAGGAACTCCGGGAGACTGTGTTAAGTTAGCGATTAACGCAATTTTAGAAAAAGATGAGCTGCCGGATTTAGTAATCTCAGGAATTAACCACGGGCCGAATCTGGGCGCGGATATTCTTTATTCCGGTACTGTAAGCTGTGCGATGGAAGGCGCTATGATGGGATATCCGAGTATTGCAACTTCTCTGGCAAGTATGAGCACGGAATATGAGTCATTTAAGGTCTCAGCAGAGTTTGTTGCAGACTTATTAAACAAAATTGATATAAAAAAATTCCCTTCTAAAACAATACTCAATATTAATATTCCCGGACTTGAAAAAGATGATATAGGCGGTGTTGCAGCAACAGAGCTTGGAAGCAGAATGTTTACTGACGCTTACGAAAAAAGGATTGACCCCAGAGGTAAAGTGTATTACTGGATGGCAGGTGAATTGATTAATGAGCCGGAAGACGCTTCAACTGATATTGCAGCTGTCAGAAACAACAAAATTTCAATAACACCTGTAACTTATGAGATGACAAGAACAAATATTCTGCAGGAATTGGAAAACGATTTGTGCAGGGAAAATCTTTGCAATTGGTTCTAAATACGCAGTAAGACTTTCGGCTTATATAAAGAAACTTATATAACCCTTTAAGGCGATTTATGAAGAGGGGTTCAATGCAATTATATAAATATGAAGTTAAAAAGTTTCTTTAAATTAGTGAATAGAAAAATAAATAAGTATGACAAAGCAGTATCTAACCCGTTTGGAACGATACCTCTGCCTATTACGCTCGTCTGGGTTGAAGATGATAAAAAGGACAAAGATTTACGCTAAGTATTCTTCCATTTTCCCTTGATTAATATCAATACCTTTTTTCTTGCAGGCCTCTGCAACAAGCTTCTGCTCTTCCGGAAGCAGTTTTTCAAATATAGAAGATAGTGCAAATGCAGAGCCAAAGGAGGTTAACCCTGCTATAGTTGCTGCAATAACTCCGGCGCCGGAGGCAAGTCCTAAAATAGCTGCCGGAACTGCAAGATAGCCGGCGCATTTAATTGCGGATTTTCCGAGTTCCTTAAAACCTGATTTCCAATTGGTGCCTTCGACTTTTTCACCATCTGTATTGTAATCGAGTTTAAAAGCTCCGGGAACGGTCAAAAAATCAAATACACAAAAACCTGCAGTCATTAGCCCGCCAAGCCCCAGGCTTTTCTTAAGTGTTGATAATTTATTTGTGCTGTGCGCCAGATTTGTAACTGCACTTGTTATGGACATAGTCAAAACCCCTATATAATTAACTTAATCTTTTTCCCTAATTATATAAAGTATTTTATCTTTCAAAAATTGCGTTATGTTAATAAATGTTAAGATAATCTCGCATTTTTGGGTACAACAGTGACTCCGCCTTCAGATACGTAAAAACCTCTTGCAATATCCTCCTCCTTGTTGATTCCGATTTTCGTATATGGCGGTATATCAACATTCTTATCAATAATAGCTTTTCTAATCTCGGAATACCTTCCGACATTGACATTTTCCATTAAAATACTGTCGGATACTTGAGAATAACTGTTGATTTTGACTTTTGGAGATAAAATGCATCTTGAAAGCATTCCACCGGATACAATACATCCTTCTGAAACCATAGAATTTGTAGCCATACCGACTCTATCTCCTTCCTGCCATATGAATTTTGCCGGAGGATAGTTGTAGTTGAATGTTCTTATAGGCCACTCTTTTGAATAAAGGTTTAATTCGGGCTCATAGTCTAACAAATCCATATTAGCCTGCCAGTATGCATCAATACAGCCTACATCACGCCAGTAACCCTTTTCTTTCTCTGTCATACCCGGAAAATCATTGTCGCTGAAATTGTAAATATACACCCTTTTACCCTGCTCTAAAAGCATTGGGATGACGTTTTTCCCGAAATCATGGTTAGACTCTTCTATTTTTGAATCCTCTTCAAGAGCATTAAGAAGGATATCCTTATTAAAAATATAATTCCCCATAGAAGCCAGACACATATCAGG
>CALUSZ010000210.1 GCA_944323495.1 Candidatus Gastranaerophilales bacterium | reverse complement strand
TTTATGTTAACAAACTTGATTATTTGGACAATGTGTATTAGAATACCAGAATAATAGAGTTGAGGGAATTAGTTGATATGAAAAAAGCGTTAATGATTGTATCGGTACTTGCGATAGCGGTTATTTCGACTGCCTGTATCAATAATATTGCAGTACAGGAATTAAATAATAAAGCAGCTGAATTTATGCAAAAAGGTGATTACGAATCTGCAATGAACAGATTACAGGCAAGTATTGACCTTGATGCTACAATGTATGAAACACATTATAATCTTGGTGTTGCTGCTATTAACGCTAAAAAATATGATAAAGCTATTGAAGCATTGGAAAACGGCATAAAGATTAAACCTGATTATGCCGATTTTTATTATTCATTAGGGGTTGCACAATCCGAATGGGCTGATGAGATTAATGAACAAGCTAATGAAAAATTAGAAGACGATGCGGCAACTGCTGAAAATGTTAATGAAAGAAATGTTTTGATGGAAGCCGAAAAAAGAACAGATGCAGTTGAGTCAAAGACAAAGGCTAATGAACTTAAAAAATCTGCATCTGAAAATTTAAAGAAATATCTTGAGATGAAACCGGATTGTGAAGATAAAGCAACAATAGAAGAATTAATAAAAGAGTGCGACGATTCTATTAACGTTAAAGATGATACTTTATCAAAGGCAGAAGAAGAATAAATGTTTACGTCTCCATCACAAATAATATGCACAATCTTTGGGGTTAATATATATTATTATGGCGTTATAATGGCAATTGCAATAACAATCGGGACGCTTGTATCCGATTGGGCAGGCACAAAGTTTTTCGGCTTAAAAAAAGAAACCATTATAGATATGGCTCCGTATTTTATAATATTCGGTATAATCGGAGCAAGACTTTATTACTGCGCTTTAAATTATGATTTTTACTTAAGATTTCCGACAGAAATCTTAGCAATAAGGCATGGCGGGATTTCAATCCACGGAGCTATGATAGGCGGTATTTTAGGCCTGTGGTTATTTTCAAACAGGCGGGGAATTAAATTATCTAAACTATGTGATGTATCAGTCCTCGGGCTTTCTCTTGCGCAAGCGGTCGGGAGATGGGGAAATTTTTTCAATTCGGAAGCCTTTGGCGGCCCGACAAATCTTCCATGGAAGTTATATATTGCACCGCAATACAGACCTGTTCCCTATCAGGAGTATGAATACTTTCACCCGGCGTTTTTGTACGAAAGTATTCTGGATTTAGTTATTTTTGGAGTATTATTTTATCTTATAAAAACCGATAAAATTAAACAGGAAGGAAACCTTACATTAATATATTTGATACTTTACTCTATTGTAAGAATAATTGTGGAGTCTATACGGCTGGATAGTGTGAGATATGTTTTTGGAATGCCAGTTGCAATATTTATGTCCGTATGTATAATAATTGTATCAATTATTGTCTTAGCTAAGAGAAAGGGTTTATTATGAAGTTAAAGAAAATTATCACATTATCTACAGCTGCATTGGTTCTTTTTACAACATCAGTTATGGCAGCACCTCAGGCTCAGAAAATTGCAGTTGTTGATATACAAAAAGTTGTAGCAGCTTCTTCTCAGGTTAAAGCTTTAAAGAAAGCCCAGGAAGCTAAGAACAAAGAATTGACTAATTTTATAAAAAACGCTCAGGCTGATGTAAACAAACAAACTGATGCTAAGAAGAAAAAATCATTAGCAGAATCGTATGAAAAACAGCTGGCTTCAAAGAGAGAAGCAAATGCAAAAGATTATGCCGCAAAATTAAAAGCTGCTGATGCAGCTATTACAGCTCAAATAACTAAGAAGGCTACGGAACTCGGCTATACAATGGTTCTTCCGAAATCAGGCGTTATATGCGGCGGTGACGACATCACAGCATCTGTATTACAGGTAATCAAATAGTAATGAAAGCAGTATTATTTTACGGACCGCAAAATATAAAGTATGAAGATACAATGATAAAGCCTCTGGCTAAGGGTGAGATTTTAGTCAAAGTTGAAGCAGCACTGACTTGCGGAACCGACGTGAAAACATATAGACGCGGACACCCTGTTTTAATAAAACAAGTTCCATCAGGTTTTGGGCATGAATTTTCCGGAATAGTAACAAAAATTACAGACGGAGTAAAAAATGTAAAGGTTGGAGACAGAGTTGTATGCGCAAATTCAGCTCCTTGCGGCGAATGTTTTTATTGCAAGAGGGGTGAATATAACCTTTGTGAAAATCTGGATTTACTAAACGGAGCGTATGCCGAATATATAGTTGTTCCGGAGAGAATCGTAAGAAAAAATACCCTCATCTTACCGCCAAGCCTGCCGTTTGAGAAAGCTGCTTTTTCCGAACCATTAGCAAATGTTGTGCATGGTGTTGAAAGAACCGGAATTAAGCCGGGACAGAGCGTTGGAGTTATAGGGATTGGACCTATAGGCTTAATGTTTGCAAGGCTTTGCAAATTAAAAGGTGCTAGAGTTATTGTTGCAGGAAGAAATCCTATAAAACTAAAACTCGCAGAAGAATTTGCCCAGGCTGACGAGATAGTAGATTTAAAAAAATATTCAAATCCTGAAAAAATATTTAAAGATTTCTCTGATGAAAAAAAAGGACTTGATGTTGCAATAGAATGTGTCGGCATGCCGGAGATATGGGAACTCGTATTCTCCTGTGTAAGACCGGGCGGAACTGTTCACTTCTTTGGAGGGTGTAAATCAGGTTCAAAAGTTAGTATAGATACTACAAAAATGCATTACGGCGATATTAGATTAATGAGCGTTTTTCACCATACGCCTAAGTATTTCAGACAGGCTCTGGATTTAATTGCGTCCGGTGAAATTGAAGTCGAAAAATTAATAACAGAAGAATTACCACTAGAAAAAGTAGAATACGCAATGCAAAGACACATTAAGGGTGACGCAATAAAATTTCTTATCAGGCCTTAGCTTCAACTCTTTCGATTCTTAGAGATAGTATTCTGCCGGAATCTGTTTTTGTTACACAGTATTTGAAGAATTTATCTTCAAATGAGTCATTACTTTCGGCAATTCGCCCGAGATTTTTAATGAAATAACCGCCAACGGTATTTATATCTTCGTCTGATATATTAATATCAAAGTATTCACAAAATTCATCAAGCCGCATTTTTCCGCAAACTTCATAAGAATGTTCATCAATTTTCTTTATTTCAGCCTCTTCTTCATCAAACTCATCTTGAACTTCGCCTAATATCTCTTCCATGACATCTTCATGAGTAACAAGCCCGCTTGTACCGCCAAATTCATCAATTACTACTGCCATTTGAAATCTATGTTTTTTGAACTCTAATGCCAAATTATCAATGGGCATTGTCTCCGGAACAAAAATTGGCTCCCTAAGAAGAGATGATATTGAAAATTCCTTGTGTTTAACTAATAACGGATAAATATCCTTAACGTGTATAAAACCTAAAATATTATCGAGGCTGCCATCGTAGACAGGATATCTGGTGTACTGGTTTTCAATAATCAAATCATTAATCTCATCTAAAGAAGATGCTGCTGAAATACAAACCATATCAGGTCTCGGAGTCATAATTTGGCCTGCTGTTAAATCCGAAAATTTAAAAACATTCTGCAAAATTTCGGCTTCTTTTTCGTTTAAAACTCCTCCCTTACAGCTTGCATCAATCAACATATTGAGTTCTTCTGTGGAGTGCACCATATGATGAGTATTAGCAGGTTCAATTCTGCACATTTTCAATAAAAAATTCCCAAGACCGTTTAAGATAACAATCATAGGAGCAAATAATCTGGTTATAACAAACATAGGTTTTGCAACCCAGAGAGTTGTTTTTTCGGAATACTGAAGAGCAATTGACTTGGGCATCAATTCACCGATTACAACATGCAAAACAGTTATCAATACAAACGCTATCGTGACAGAAACCGTATGAGTTGCAACCATGTCAGCTTTTGTCGGCAAAAACTGAAACAACGGGTGGATTAATTTAGCTAAAGTAGATTCTCCAACCCAGCCGATACCAAGGCTTGAAATTGTAATTCCGAGCTGTACAGCTGCAATATATCTGTCCAGATTCTTTAATCCGTCCATCGCAAGTTTCGCATCAAAATTACCTTCATTTGAAAGCTGCTGTATTCTGGTTTTTCTAACCCCTACAAATGCAAATTCCGCAGCAACAAAAAATCCATTTAAAAATAATAAAAATATTATTATCGCGGTGTTTAAAATTATCATTTACTTATCTTAATATAGTTTGCATAAAAAATCAAAATTGAATAAAAAAAATAATACGGATATATGATTTACCTCTGCTACTTGCCATAAAAACTGGTTTTAGGTATGATAAAAAAGCAATAATCAGACAAACAAAGGGGATTTTTATGAGCGGACACTCGAAATGGTCAACTATTAAGCATAAAAAGGCTAAAACAGACTCTCTAAGAGCTGCAGAATTTCAAAAATTTTCAAGAGAAATTATTGTTGCATCTAAACTCGGCGGGCCTGATCCGGCGGGGAATTTTAGATTAAGGACTGCTATTGAAAAGGCAAAAGCTGCAGGACTACCTAACGATAATATTAAAAGAGCTATCGAAAAAGGATCTGGCGCAGGCTCTCAAGAAAATTATGATGAGATGACTTATGAAGGATATGCAGCCGGCGGAGTTGCTGTTGTTATTGAAGCGATGACTGATAATAAAAACAGAACCGCAGGAGATATAAGAAGTTATTTTACTAAATTTAACGGTAACCTGGGCGAAACAGGCTGTGTCGGCTGGATGTTTGACAAAAAAGGTTGCATAACTTTTGATAAAGAAGGTATTGATTACGAAAAATTATTTGAAGCAGCAATAAATCTTGATGCAGAAGATATTGTTGAAGAAGATGATGAATACAAGGTTTATACAACAATACCGAATCTTCAGCCTGTTGCAGAAGGGCTTGAAGCAGAAGGCTTTAAATCAACTTCGGCTGAATTTACAAGAATTCCGCAAAATACAATCGAAGTTACTGATGAAAAAACAGCTATCAATATTATGAGGCTTTTAAGCAGGTTAGAAGAACACGATGATGTTCAAAATGTATATGCAAATTTTGATATTGATGACGACTTAATGGCAAAAATAGAAAACCAAATCTAAAGGAGGAGTACTAATTATGATGAACATGATGAATATGATGAAACAAGCACAAAATATTCAGAAAAAACTT
>CALUSZ010000209.1 GCA_944323495.1 Candidatus Gastranaerophilales bacterium | reverse complement strand
GCATACGCTTCTATTTCACCGGAGGCAATTGCACTTTATAATACGGAGCAGCAATCAAACTCTGATTCGGAAGAGAATTCCGGTAATACAGAAGAAGAACTTACACAGCAGGAGAAGCAGGAAGTTTCTGAATTGAAAATGACAGATTCCGAAGTACGGGCACATGAAAATGCGCATAAAGCTGCGGCTGCAGGTCTTACAACTTCCGCTCCGAATTATGAGTATGAAACCGGGCCAGATGGTAAAAAATACGCTGTTGCAGGAGATGTAAATGTTAGCTATAAACATAGTGATGATCCGGAAGTTAATCTAAGAAATGCGCAGCAGCTAAAGGCTTCTGCTCTGGCTCCTGCAGATCCTTCAAGTCAGGATAGAAAAGTTGCGGCACAGGCAGATAGAGAAATTGCTCAGGCAAGACAGGATATTTTAGAAGAACAAAGGCAGACGGGCGAAGAGGAAGAAGAAAGTTCTTCAAGTATAAGTGATATAAATTCAACAGAGCCGGAAGATACATCAGAGACAAATAAACAATATAGTTATTAAATAAAAAGACTAAACTCAATGTTTAGTCTTTTTTTATGTTCTATTTTCTTGTATTTATTATTTTGTAGTTTGGATAAACAAACTTATTAAATCATTCAAAGCTGAGTATTGTTTCTGGTAGCTTTGAGATTGTTTTTCAAGAGTAAGAATCTGTTTCTTGTATTCCTGAATAGAAGCCTGGCATTCTCTTGCTGAAACTTTCAAGTTTTCCTGCACCTGCTGCGCATCTTGAAGTACACTCTTCATAGAAATACCGAGCGCTTCCATTGTCTGCTTAATAATTTGAGCGCCTGTATGTCTAGAAACACCGCTTGGAAGCTGTGAAATAAGTTTTTTCAAGACAGTAATATTAGCCGGCATTTCAAAAGCTTCGCTCATTGTTTCAACAACAGGAGTCTTAACCGGTTTAGGTTCGGCAAAAAACGGATCCTTATCTTCTTCAACATCATCAAAGAAGTTAACACTCTTAGCAGGTTTTGCAGGTTCTGCAAAAAAGTCATCTGATGCTGATGATGAAAAAATATCATCATTCATCGGATTTGTAACCGGTGTTGAATCAAAACTATCCATTGGAATATCCTCTTGTATATCCATATTTTCAGCCTGTTTTTTCAGGGCTTCTACAATCTTTTTTCCTACACTTTCGTTATTCGGCATAATCTATACTCCCTCATAGGTTTACTTAAATTATTATATTTTAAACATATAAAAAATCCAATCAAATGTAATATTTTGTAAACTAAAAAAGCACCTTTTAAAGGTGCTTCTTAGTTTTAGTTTTCTACATATTCTCTTAAGCGTTTGCTTCTGTTCGGGTGTCTTAGTTTTCTAAGAGCTTTAGCTTCAATTTGTCTGATACGTTCTCTTGTAACACCGAACAATTGGCCGACTTCTTCTAAAGTTCTTTGTCTGCCATCGTCCATTCCGAAACGTAATCTTAAAACATCACGTTCACGCGGAGATAATGTGCAGAGAACTTCTGCCAAGTCTTCTCTTAAGAGTTCTGACGCAACCGTCTTAATTGGAGCATCTGCCTCTTTATCTTCAATAAAATCACCCAATCTTGAATCTTCTTCTTTTCCGATAGGAGTTTCTAAAGAAAGCGGTTCTTGAGCTATTTTAACAATTTCTCTTAATTTAGAGATTGAAACGCCCATCTCAACTGCTAATTCTTCTTCGGTTGGTTTTCTTGAAAGTTCCTGAGCTAATCTTCTTGTAACTTTTTTAAGTTTATTAATAGTTTCTACCATGTGAACAGGAATTCTGATGGTTCTTGCCTGATCAGCGATAGCTCTTGTTATTGCCTGTCTAATCCACCATGTTGCATAAGTTGAGAATTTGAATCCTCTTTCGTGGTCAAACTTTTCAGCAGCTCTGATTAAACCTAAATTCCCTTCCTGAATAAGATCCAAAAAAAGCATGCCTCTGCCAACATATTTTTTTGCAATACTTACAACAAGTCTCAAGTTTGCCTGAACGAGTTTTCTTTTTGCAATCGCGCCCGGTGTTCCGCCTTGAATAATTTTTCTTGCAAGTTCAATTTCTTCGCTTGTTGATAATAATTTAATACGTCCGATTTCTCTTAAATATAATCTTACAGGATCTTCAACCGCAACACCTTTTGGAACTTCTGTATCAATTTCTTCGCGTGAAGAGTCCATCATATAGAAATCATCGCTTTTTATTCCGCCTAGTTTGGAAGATGTAATGATATCTTCAATATTATCAGTGCCCAAATCTGTTTCGATATAATCTACCGAATCATCTTCTTTGTCTGAATCATAGTCTAACATATCGAGATTTTCGTCTTCTACACTGATTACTGATGAATGTGAGTTTCTTTTTTGGGTCATTATTTAATCTCCAGTCCTTAATTTTATTTTATCTCTAAGCTGCATTTGTATCTTTAATGCTTCTATTTCGTCATCATTTACCTGTTTATATTTCTGGCGAAGTTCATTTGTTTCTTTTTCCTGATAACATTTTTTGAGTCTTATGATATTTTCTTTAACAGCATATTCAAACTCGTCCGGTTCAAGCCCGTTGAAAGCTTCCGAGAGTTCTACGATTTCTGTTAGAGTTTGGGTCAAATTATCATCCTCAATGAATTCTGTATACAAACTTTTAATCAATTCTTTTACATTATTTATTGTACACGCCAATTTGTCAATTGTATTTTTTACAATTATTAACTTTTCATCTTGAATGATATTTTCCGGTAACAATTCATTAATTTGTTGGTAGTTTAATGATCTGTCATTTGCTAGAAAAACGCTCAATAAATTTTTTTGCGCTTTTATTTCAAATTGTGAAGAATTTGTTACAGTTTTTTTATTCCCTTCTCCTCTATAGACCAGAATCCCTTGATTTTCGTAGCGCGAAAGCTCTTTTAAAAGTGCATTCTCATCAACATTAATTAGTCCTGACACCATTTTAACATATTCTGATTGGATAATCTTGTTATTGATATCCTTTAGAATTTCCATAATCTGATTGACGAGTTCGGCTTTTTCCTGCGGAGTTTTTGCGTTATTTTTTTCTTTTAAAATGTTGTTTAAAAGAAAATCTATAAGAAGCGGAGCATTTTTTATGTATTTTTTAAACTCTTCTCCGCCCATTGTTCTGATAAACTCGTCCGGATCTTTTCCCTGCGGGGGGGAAACTACTCTTATTTCGCAAGCGTATTTGTTATCGTTAGATGCTGAAATATGGCTTTCATCAAACTGTTTGACATCACCCAGGACAGATAAAGTCTCTTTTATTACACTGCTTCCTTTTTTTGTAGCGTTAACTCCCGCGTTATCTGTATCAAAGGAAAGATAAATCCTTCTTGATTTTGTATATCTTGAAAGAAGTTTAACATGCTCCGGCGTTAGTGCTGTTCCGCAAGATGCAACGGCATTTACAACTCCATGCGCCTGCGCTGAAATAACATCAAAATA
>CALUSZ010000208.1 GCA_944323495.1 Candidatus Gastranaerophilales bacterium | reverse complement strand
TTCTTAGCTTCCTTAGCCTTTTTCTCCAACTCATATTTATATTTGCCATAGTTTAAAATCTTGGCTACAGGCGGAGCCTGGTTAGGACTTATTACAACCAAATCCAAATCGGCTTCTTCTGCCATTTTTAATGCTTGCGATGTTGGAACAATACCGTGATTATTACCATTTTCATCTATTAATCTTACTTCACGAGCTCTAATTCTTTCGTTTATTAGAGGTTTATCCTTGCCTGAACTCTTTGTTAAGTTCCTTTCTTCGTTTGCGATAATTATTCTCCTTTCAATTTTTACATTATTTATAATACCATGCTCTTAAGATTTTTCAAGTATTTGAAACATAATCAGAACTTAAAGCCAGCCATTTATAAGCTTCATTAGCTGTCTGCGGAATATCGGTAACAAATGTTCCGCCATATCTTCCGCGGGTGAAGGTTAAATACCCGTCGTCGGCCAAATTATCCAATGCTTTTTTGATTGTTTTTGCACTGACAGAATATATTTTTGATAATGACTGAATTGGAGGAAGCTTTGAACCTATTTCGCAATTTTGAGCAATATAGTTTCTTAGACGAAATTCCACACGTTCATAGTTATATAAATTATTATCATTTTCCGCAGAATTTATAACAACAGTACCATACTGTCCGCGTCTTGTATATAAAATACCGTCTTTTACCAAAACTTTTACAGAGTCATGAATTGTTTTTACACTAACATTAAACATGGAAGCAAGTTCCATATTGGCCGGAAGCTTATCACCTTCCGCATAATTGTCTATAATATAAGATTTTAATCTTTCGGCTGTTTTTTCCACAAGAGTTTGGACACAAACCGGAGTCAAATCATAATTTATATTTGTAACAACAAAAGAATTATTAACTTTTTTGATTATCCCGTCAAGTACCAAGACGCCCAGCGCCATTCTTATTGTAGCATTTGAAATCCCTGTTGCTTGAGCCAGTTTTCTTGTGGATATAATATAGTCGCCGATTTGTAAGTCATTAGATTTGATATACTGCTTTATCTC
This sequence comes from Candidatus Gastranaerophilales bacterium, assembly GCA_944323495.1. The sequence continues at coordinate 8,556 of CALUSZ010000208.1, read as the reverse complement.
CTGCACAGCAAGCTCCCGTTTAGAGGTTAATTTCGCATTAGTGCATTTTTTGCCGGCAGGACTGATAAAGGTACCAATCCTTTGTTTTGATTCTACCAGACCATAGTCCTCGACATAACGAAACACGTTCTGTATAGTACCCTGGCTTACACCAATATGAAAAGCTAAATCTCCCTTAGCAGGCAGCATATCATATGCCTTAACCTTGCCGGAGGCAAGGGAAGATTCCAGCCAATCAATCAGCCATGCCGTTATTTTTTCTGCTTTATTTTCACCGGGCAAAAAACTGTGAACATGAGGAGCCATCTCTGAGACAGTGATACGACGACCGGATTTTTCTTCTTTTGTCATAATTTCCTTTATTGGGTTATTAGTTTATAATACCCAATAATATAAAAACATTCAACCGTTTGTAAAGATATATGAAAAAAGGGGCCAAAAGCGTACAAACGCTTTTGGCCCCTTGAAATCATTCAAAAATTCAATTATTTGCCGTTAACAACTTCTTTGAATTTTTTACCAGCTGAAAATACAGGAACTGTCTTAGCAGGGATTTTGATTTCCTTACCAGTTTGCGGATTTCTGCCGTTTCTTGCTGCTCTTTTACGTGGTTCGAAAGTACCGAAACCTACCAAAGTAACCTTTTTACCTTTAGAAACAGTTTTTTGAACTGTATCGATTAAAGCTGATAATACTTCATTAGCTTCTTTTTGAGTAACTTTTGATTTCTTTGCAATTTCTTGTACTAATTCTTCTTTGTTCATTATAAAACTCCTTTCTTCTAATTACAAATTCTATTATACAGACTCCATTTTAAAATGCAAGTACTTTTTTGTTGGAAATAGTTATTTTTTCTAGCTTGCAGACAGGTGGTAAATACATCAAAAAATACAGCCGCTGAAAAATACGGCTGTAATCATTATAAATACTACCATTTAGCTATTCCTGAATATTTACTATACTGCCTTTTTGAGCGTCAGAAAACTCATATGCCTGCTGAATTTTTTGTGATTTCTGCGTTCTTTTTAGTTCTAACTTGACGTTTTCCATGGCTTTTTCAAGCTTTTTGATATTCTGCATTTCGAGAGTCCTGAGCTCATCTAAAAGATTATCAAGTTCTTTTTGCTGTACAGGCGTCAATTCAAGATACTTAAGAATACACTTGCAGCTCAAAAACAGCTGTTCACGGGTTTTTATCATGGTTATAGCATTATCAAAATCTTCATTATCTATCATTCTTGAGATATCTTCAGCACCGTTTTTAAGCTGTGTATATTGAAGTATAAGCTGTTCATACTGTTGTTCATCCTGCATTATTATCTTCATCCTTTCTAAGAGCAGGGTGCTCTATACCATCCATTGCCTGCTGTTCCTGCATAGCTTCTTCTACCGTAACAGTACCGTTTTGAATCTCTATTGCCTTTTGAAAGCCCCATCTGATGTTTGTTAAATCTTCTATTACAATATCTATTAATTCTGACTTTCTTGTTACATTGGCCTTTATAAGATTCATTGTCATACGGTTATATAGCTTAAAAAGGCTCTTAGCCACACTATTACCGTTTTCTAAATCTATAGTCCGCATAAGCTCTCTAAGAATTTTTCTGGCACCGTCTATGTTTTCTGCGCGTTCTTTTAAATTGCCGTCTGCAATAGCAGTTTTTGCTTTCTGAAGAAATTGCAGAGCACCGTCAAATAGAAGTATCATTAACTTCTCAGGTGTTGCGGTTGTTATATTACTTGTTTGATATTGTTTTATGTACTTGCTGTATGGATTTACTGGCGGCATTTGTTTATACCTTCTTGTTTACAAATATTCCGGATGCCATATTTAACTTTTGTACTAATTCCCCAAGTTCATTTCCGGATATTGTTTCTATTAACCTGTTAGTAGAACTATCATATAATTCTATTATATCATCTTTTACATTTAATTTGACATAAAAATCTTTATTTGGATTTTCAACATCTTCAATATCGGCTTCTCCTGAATCATCCTCCTCTGATTCAGTCAGCTCCTCTGCAAATCCATCATTAAAAGTATCTTTTGAATTCTGATTATGCTGACGTCCGGTATTGCTTTGTTCATCTTCTTCCTTTGGGCGCACACGCTGATTAACACTAAGCCCCTGAACCTGCCGGCCGGTATTTGCTGCATCAGCCTGAATTGCTTGTTCTGTTCGGTTTGTTAGTTCTGCGGAGGTGGATTCTTTAACAGCACCGGTGTTTGCTATTGATAAACCATCCATGCCCATTTTATGAAGCTTCCTTTACAAATGTTAACTTTTATTATCTTATGATATAATTGGGTTAAGGTTATCATTTAAAAGAAGGATTTATTTCATGAGTAAGAGCTTATTTATAGATTTTATGGAAAAAATGCTGGCTTTTCCTTTATGGATTAAGCAGACCATATTTTTAAATTTGTCTAATGATTTAACTACCTATTTAAGTAATGAATTCTTAGATGTACAAGAAGGAGAGCTCTTTCACATTTATAAACCCGCTTTATCCGACTTAGGACAGAATGAACTTTTGACGAAGGAATCAAAATTTGATGAAAGTATTTATTCATTCATGAATTGCTGCTCAAAGGGCATGTCATTGATTGAAATCGCGATTGAGAATAACTTCACCCTGGAAGAAGTAGCAAAGGCTTTTACTTTCTGCAGAACGTCCGGTTTCTTTTCAAGCGAGGTGCCGAACCTTATCAGTGCTATTGCAGGATTTATTGCAGGGAAATATCGTACGGGTGAATATTTTATTCGCGCAGGTAAAATGACAATTGAACAGCTTGATGAAGTTCTGAATAAACAGCAGGAGATGAATGCTTCCGGGAAACACGTTTTTATTGCCGAATTAATGGTTCAGATGGGATTTGTAAGAGAAAAAGATGTTAAGAGTATCATATTTATGAAAGAGGAGGCCGGAAAGAGGTTTTCTTTAAATCCGGATGATATTCCGACACTCGCGTTAGAAAAAGAAAGTTATGATATTAGAGTCGAAAATACACGCTTAAAAGAAGAGAATGAAATTCTTAAACAGAAAATGGATGCGCTTTTAACATTTATCAAAGACCATAAAGAAGAGGGGTAAATAGGCGTCAAATAGAGGGTCTTAGTGAACATATACATTAAATATAATAGAGATGGTTTGACAGAGGAATTTCACGAAGGCTTTATTGAAAGACTTTCATCACCTTCAACTAACAGCGGGATTTACTATATGCGTTCCTGCGCCAAACCTTTGCAAGCAACTCTTCTTATCGACAACAATGCCGGTCTTGAAGAAAATGAACTTGCTCTTATATGTGGTTCTCATACGGGAGAAGAGTGTCATGTCGAGACTGCAAGGCGGATTCTTAAAAAATATGATATAGATGAAGAATTTTTAAAATGCGGAGTCCATGCTCCTCTTTCACGGACAATGCAGGATAAAATGCTGCTAAGCGGAGAAAAGCCAAAAGCAATTCACAACAACTGTTCAGGAAAGCATATCGGATTTTTAGTATTATGCAAAATAAAAGGCTGGGATATGGAAACTTATTATCTTCCAACGCACCCGCTGCAAATTGCTGTAAAAGAAAAAATTAACGAATTATGCGAAATAAATAAGATTTATCCGCAAACAACAGACGGATGCGGAGTGCCGATATTGAGCATGCCTTTATTAAATATGCTTATAGGGTATAAAAACCTGCTTAAATACACTAAAATAACAGACTCCATAAGACATAACCCGTATATTTTCGGAGGCGAAGGAAGAATAGAAACTGAAATTATTGAAAAAACAGACAATTTAATTGCAAAGGCAGGCGCCGGCGGTTTATGTATTGTTATGAATATAAAAGAAAAAGACGGGTTTATAATAAAGATAAATGATTGTTCAATGGAAGCCAGAAGATTTGCTGTATTAGAAACAATCAATAACCTGGGATGGGGAAAAATAGAATATGATAATAGAATCAAAACGGTTCAGGGTAAAATTGTAGGAGAAATCAAGGTATATGAAAATTAAGATAAGCTGTCCCGCTAAAATTAATCTTACACTCGAAATCTTAAATAAAAGAGAGGATGGATTTCATAATATAAAAAGCATAATGCAGACAATCAGTCTTTATGATTACCTGACAATCAGCGCAGTAGAGGATTCTTTCTATAATATACAGCTTAGCGGAAACAGTCCTGAAATCCCTTATAACGAAAAGAATCTTGTATATAAGGCCTGCGAAGCATTTTTAAAAAAGAGCGGGATAAAAGCAAATATAGATATTTATATAGAAAAACATATTCCTGTCTCTGCAGGTCTTGCAGGCGGAAGCACGGATGCGGCAGGAACTCTTTTTGGTTTAAATGAACTTTTTGACCGGCCATTAAGCAGGTCCGAGATACATAATCTATGCTCCGAACTCGGCTCGGATTTGAATGTATGTCTTGAAGGCGGATGTGTTCTTGCTCAGGGCAGGGGCGAAATTATAAAAAAACTTGATATAAATATGGATTATCCATTAACATTAATAAAACCTAAAAACCTTGGAATATCAGCCAAAGAAGCTTACACAAAATACGCTTCACTAAAGGATAAACCGCAAAACAATATGACCGAAAAACTGCTGGAAGCTTTTCGTTCCAATTTAGAAATAAAGAATTTTTTATATAATGATTTAGAAACAGCTGTTTTTAAGGATTATCCCGAACTCCGGACAATAAAAAAATCTATCCCTGAAGCTATTATGTCAGGTTCAGGCTCAACATACTTTGTCCTGAAAAACAGTATTGATACTGTATTGAATGAAGATTTCCAGATAATAGAAGGCTTACACTTTATACCGGACGGAGTAAAATGTAACAATTTTGTCACAAACTAGCAAATAATCCTTTTAGAGGTTATATTATGCTATGAGGGTATTTATAATTGTGTTAGTGAATATCCTTAACATGAGGTCTTAGTGTGGTAGACAACAGATCAGCAGGTTTTTACGGCATAGGCGGGGCATTTAATTTTAAAAGCGGTGACCCGTCAGGTACTGCAGCAAAAATGAGTCAGGACAAATATGGTTCTGAAGCAATGTATCTTCCACCTCCGGAAGGTGAAGAAGAAGGAGATAATTTTTATAACCAGCCGTTTGTAGACAGAAGCGCGCTTCTGAGAGCTACGCTTAATTCCCTTGCAATGAGCAATGTCGCCTCGGTTTTGAACTCAAAAAAACATAAAAAAACTATTAAAGAGCTTCTGGATGAAGAGAAGGAAGAAAACGAAAAAGAGATTGAGCGCATAGAAGCTGAAGCAGATGAAGAATATAGAGAAGCGCAGGAATAAATAATATAATTATTACTGCTTATTTCTTTCTCTAGTCTCCTTATAAGCTTTCATAATAATATTTCTAGCCTCAAGCGCCTGCTCGTGTGTAAGCGGAGGAACACCTTTGAGCGGATAATCTATTCCTAAATTCTCATATTTCGGGATTGCCATATCATGATACGGAAGTACATCCAGAGCCGCAATATTATGAAGCCCTGCCAAGAATTCACCAAGCCTTGTTAAATACTCTTCTTTAAAAGTAATTCCTGGAACAACTACATGTCTTACCCACATTGGCTTCTTAATCTCAGATAAGTATTTGGCAAACTCTAAAATATTTTTATTAGAATGTTTTGTGAGCTTTTTATGTTCCTCATCATCAATATGCTTAATATCAAGAAGCACAAGACTTGTATATTTTAACAGTTCATCAATTTTTTCCGTATTATCTTTGTTAAAAAGCACCCCTGAAGTATCAAGAGCAGTATGAACACCCTTTTCTCTAGCCTTTTTAAACAGTTCAGTCACAAACTCCATCTGGCACATCGGCTCCCCGCCGGTTACCGTAATACCGCCTGCACAAAACTCCTTAACACCCTCATACTGTTCCAGAATTTCATCAACAGACATTTTAGTATTGTCTTTAAATTCCCAGGTATCCGGATTGTGGCAATACTGACATCTTAAAGGACAGCCCTGCGTAAACACTACAAACCTGATACCAGGCCCATCAACCGTACCGCAGCTTTCAACCGAATGTATATTTCCATAAATTTGTTCTGTCATAATTTTACCTCTTTTATTATATTTTATTACAAAAGTAAACCAAAATTTACTAGCAAATTTTTATATTTTCAGTTTTTTGCAATACCAAGGAGTAAAACTATGAATATAAACAACACATCAAACACTAATTTTCAAGGAGCCTTTATCCTAAGGCCGAAAAACATTCAAACCAAAGAAGCTATCCCCAATATCGTCACAAAGGGCAGACAAATTTTTTACAATATCAAACACCCGGGCGATGTTGTAATGGTTACTAAAGACAAGTTCGATAAGCACGTAAGCCGGTTTATAGCTTCCAAAAATATAGCTTTTGAATATTATCCGGAAATCTCTACCAAAAGCGGATTAGATAGTCAGAAACCTTTCGGATTAACAAAACTTCTATGCACACAAGATAATTGCGTTGTAAAAAATCTGGATCTATTAAACAGATTTTTAACCGGCAATCCTGCACATTTGAGTAAACAAAACGAATACCTGCATGAAGCATTGAATACTTTAAGACTAAATATTGAAAACCTTAAAATCAATGTTAACGATAAAGGTATATTCACCATACGTGATGAAGCAAAAAAACGTACAATTAAATCAACCGGATTTAAAGACGGCATAGCCTACATATATATTCGCCCTGATGCTACATGGGAAGACTCTCAGCGTATTCTGGTCGGAAAAAACGGCAAACAAATACTAAAAGAATATACAAGCCCGAAAGATATCATGAGTTTTAACAAAGCATTCAAAAAGCTTATAGAAGCCTAATAACAATAAAAAATGGGCGGCAGAAAATCTGCCGCCCATTTTTATTTGTCTTATAACTTAGCACCCACAATTGTTACCTAAAGAAGCGTGGAATGTTCTTGAGATAACATCATCCTGTTGTTCCTTAGTTAACTTAATAAAGTTTACAGCATATCCTGAAACTCTAACTGTAAGTTGAGGATATTTTTCAGGGTGAGCTTGAGCATCAAGCAATGTTTCTCTGTTGAATACGTTTACGTTAAGGTGGTGTCCGCCTTTTTCAACATAACCATCTAAAAGATTTATTAAATTTTCTTCTTGTTGAGTAGTCATTTTTTTCGCCTTTCCTTATTTTAATATCTTAAACGTGAACCGTGAATCGTGATTCGAAATTATTATTTATTATCGATTCACGACTCACAAAAATCGATTCACAAAATTCATTTACCCCTATTGGCATGTTCCTTCGCAGCATCCGCAGTCTAAATGAATGTCCAAATCGCCCATAAATACTTCGTCTTTACCTAAAGCGTTAGGAATGATAGAGAAAGTATTTGAGATACCGTCTTGAGCATCATTGAACGGAAGCTTAGCAACTGAAGCTAATGAAGCAACAGCACCGTGAGAATCACGTCCGTGCATCGGGTTAGCACCAGGAGCCAGAGGAACGCCTGCTTTACGTCCGTCAGGTGTGTTACCAGTTTTCTTACCGTAAACAACTTTTGATGTAATTGTTAAGATTGACATTGTAGGAATAGAATTTCTATAAGTATAGTGTTTTCTAATCATATTCATGAATTTCTTAACGATATTAACCGCAAATTGGTCAACTCTGTCGTCGTTGTTACCGTATTTCGGATAATCGCCTTCAACTTCATAGTCAACTACGATGCCATCCTCATCACGGATAGTTTTAACTTTTGCATACTTGATTGCAGAAAGTGAGTCAGCAACAACTGACAAGCCTGCAATACCAGTTGCGAAATATCTCTTAACGTCTCTGTCGTGAAGAGCCATTTGAGATCTTTCATAGCAGTATTTATCGTGCATGTAGTGAATGCAGTTAAGGGTATTAACATATAAGCCTGCAAGCCATTCCATCATATCTTCATATCTTTCCATAACTTCATCGAAGTCGAGGTATTCAGAAGTGATAGGTCTGAATCTTGGACCAACTTGAGTTTTTAATCTTTCATCAACACCGCCGTTAATTGCGTATAATAAGCATTTTGCCAAGTTAGCACGAGCGCCGAAGAACTGCATTTCTTTACCTACAACCATAGAAGATACGCAGCAAGCGATTGCATAATCATCACCGTGAGTAACTCTCATTAAATCATCGTTTTCGTATTGAATAGATGAAGTAGTGATAGAGATGTGAGCTGCATACTGTTTGAAGTTATGAGGTAATCTCTTAGACCACAATACTGTCATATTAGGTTCAGGTGCAGTACCCAGGTTTTCAAGAGTGTGAAGGTATCTGAAAGAGTTTTTAGTAACCATATGACGTCCGTCAATACCAACACCGCCGATTGATTCAGTTACCCAGGTCGGGTCTCCGGAGAACAATGAATTGTATTCAGGAGTTCTTGCGAATTTAACTAATCTTAACTTCATAATGAAGTGGTCAATCATTTCTTGAGCTTCTTCTTCAGTGATAACACCATTTCTTAAATCTCTTTCAATAAAGATATCCAAGAAAGTAGAAGTTCTTCCCAAGCTCATAGC
>CALUSZ010000207.1 GCA_944323495.1 Candidatus Gastranaerophilales bacterium | reverse complement strand
TGTTCGGAGATGTTGCCAGTTTTCTTTTTTTCTCTCTGTAAATCGTTTTGACGGCTTCAATACCTTTTAGCTCGTTTATAAAAACTTTTTTATCACAAATCCTTGTTTCAATAAGAACTGCTAAATCTTCTTTGCATTTTTTTTTTTTTTTGATATAAATTTTTCTTGCCGTAAAACCTTTAATATCGGCTAAAAACCACAAATCCCCTGTGGTAACTTTTCTGTTGCAGCATACTAACTTCGCATTTTCAGACATAGCACTCCCTATTTTCTTCCTCAAGATTTCCTTTGCTTCCGCATGGCTGCTAAGCCCCCGTGTCCTCTTGAGAGCAATCAAATAAATTTTTTATTCAATTTGCAATTTGAGATTAAACGATTTTTTATTTTTTGTAAATACTTGTTAAACTGTTAAATTTTTTAATAAGTCTGAAATATTCATTTTTATTGAACCATAATTTTTTAATATTTCTTAATATTTAATTTAAATTAATTTAATCTAACTGCTCTCTTGAAAAAATCCATCTATCTGAATAGAAAAAAATAAAAAAATAAAATTTTTTTGTTTTCTCTTTACATAAAGAAATACGTTAGTATTTCTTTATTATTTAATTTTATTTTATTTAATTTAATAGTATTACGTCGTATCTGTCTTAGTAATACGTCCGCAATACGAACGTATTACAACCGTATTTCTAATAGTATTTATACAGCTTTTTATCTGTTTCAGAAATAAAAAAAAGAGGAAGAAAAACATTTTTCCACCTCTTTTTTTATAAAAAATATGTTAGTATTTTTTTGTTATTTTATTTAATTTGATTTAATAGTATTACGCTGTATCTGCCTTAGTAATACGTTCGCAATACGAACGTATTACAATCGTATTACTAACACTAAATTTTAGTAATACTGTGAAATTTTATTAGTATAACGGGTCAACTAAATTATTGTTAATTTGATAAGTTCTTCCTGAATTATTATCTTGTATGGTATTTCCTAGTTGCGTATAAGAAGAACCGTCTGAACCGTATATTTGATTACCCTGCCGAGTATAACCTGTATAACTACCATTATCCCATGAATAATATGTATTTCCGATTTGAGAGCCGGAATTTATATCGTAAGTGTTATTTTGCCATGTATAATCAGAACTTTCTATTGCATACACTTTGCAAAATGAAAACATTGTTAAAAATAAATATACTGCAAATAATCTTTTCATACTTTTATTATTTACTATTTTCTGAAAAATACAAGTCTTTTTTAACAATTCTTCATGTTAAAAACCTAAATACAAATATCTTTCCATAAACTTTATAATTTCTCTTTTGTGTGTAAGAACATACTGTAATCTTTGCGATTTTTCATAATCCAACAAAAAAGTATAGTTTTTTAAAATGTATTCAAATTTTTTAAAATCATCACGCATTACCGCTTTTATAAAATCACTATATTCGGTTTGTGCTTTTTTCTTTATTTGTTTGTCTAGAATAGTTATTTTGCATTTTCTCATATCTACTATTTTGAATTTTATATCTTCAAAATTTTGATATTCCGATTTTAACTCATTGCAATGCTTAGCGTTTTCAAAATTTCTTTTCATCCAGTATGCTGTATCCGTTAAACACTCTCTTGCAATCTCTTTATTTCTTCTTACATCTTCATCTTTATACTTCTTTAATTCAAATTTTTGTGATTCATATTTCGATTTTAAATTTTGATATTCAACCTGCAATTTTTGATATTCGTCTTGTAAATTTTTATACCTTTTATATAATTCGTCTTTGTTAGATACCATAAACCATATAATCAATATTAAAACAATAATGACAAACAATGACACTACTAATATTCCTTTCCGCTTACTGCCTTTTTATGTATAGAAAGGAGTACGCAATGTCGATAAAAAATTTACTCAAAGCGGTTTTAAACGCACTTTTAAAAACATACGGCAGAGAAAAAGCACTAAAACTTTTCGATGAAATTGTCAAACTCATCTCTCAATAACTCCGTATTTTTTCATTACTTCAACAACCTTTTGTTCAAGTTCTTCGTTGCTTGCATAAGGTTGTTGTTCATTAAACATATTACCCTTACCAATAATAAGCCAATTTAAATTAACATCAAATATTTCGTACAATTTAACCAATACTTCATAAGGTGGTTTTCTTTCACCACGCTCATAATTAACATAAGCTCTTGGTGATATACCCAATTTGAGTGCAAAATCATTTTGTGCTAATAATGTTGATTTTCTTATTTTGGCAAGATTTTCAGCAATCATATCTACTCCGTTTGTATGAAGTTTTGTAACACATTCTCAAATTGGGTTGCTTTTATTCCCATTTTGAGTATAATGGTATTGTTAGTTTGTTTAACTGTTTAACTAACACAATACTACAAAAACACGAAAACGACAAAAATTGCCGTTATTTTGTGTTGAATTGTAATGCAAAGAAAGGAGAAGAAATGGCGGAAAGCAGCGGACAGCTTTTAAAATCAATAGGTTTCCCTATGCCTGTTCTTGATTGTGTTGACAAATATGTTGCCATAAAAGGCAAACCTATGTCACGCTCATCACTTGTGATTACAGCAGTGAAAGAGTACATCAAAAAGCACAATCTTGAAGAAATAACCAAAATAAAAATTTAAAAGGAGAGAACATGAGCGTAAATGTAATTAGGTTGCGGACTGATAAGGTAGAGCCTGTTCAAAAAGTTAAACTCTTACCAAATTTATTTTCAAACCTCTTGAAACAATACAGACAAAAACAGAACGAAATCAGACAGAGAAAAATCAACTTTTTGTTTGATGAGGCATACCAGTATTTTTACGACTTGCTTGAAACTCCGAAAGTTGCGGATGTTGACTTGCCGGAGTTTATTTACGAAGAGCAAAGAAAGAGAGTTGCTTGGGAAAAGGCAAGCAAAGCATTACTGGATGTTCTTGCGGACGGCAGATTAAACGAATGTTATTCAAGAAGAATGAAAGAACTGAAAAATTAAAGGCTTTTGATGACAAAGAAAATTTATAAAGAAACATATTTTCAACACGATAGATACGCAAGACAGGATGCCAAAATAAAAGGTATGCTTTCTTATTTCCGCAAAGAAAGTGAAGAAAAAGCAAAAGCGGCAGTTTGTGTGTTTTGGTGGATTGTCGAAGATATGCATACCGACGATTATCCGATAAGTAAATTAGAAGTTTTTGCGGATGATTACAGATGTTCTGTTGATTTTCTAAAATCCATACTGGAAGATTTTGAACTATTCCATATTGAAAACGACTGCTATGTTTCAAATAGAGTATTGAGAAATCTTAAAGAGCAGGAAGAAAAAAGTGAAAAAGCAAGAAAATCCGTACAAAAAAGATGGGATAAACACAAAAAAGATACTCCGGCAGAAGGGGCAAATACAGGAAGTCCTAAGCCTCTAAATGAATATGACGAAGATGTTGTTTTATCAATCATTCAAATCTATAACAAGAAGTTTAAAAAATCTCAAATAGTATCGAATGAAAACAAGGCAAGGATTTTCAAAATCCATACAGAAAATCATCTAACCGTTGAAGATTGGGAAAAAGTTTTCTCAAATGCAAAACGTGGATGGGATATCGGCGACAAAAAAAATGTTCCGCCAAATCTAAAAAAAATCCTTGATGAGTGGGATAGCTTTGCTTCTGATGATTACTTTCTTGCACCCGACAGAGATGCTATTGCACAGAAACAAAGAGAAGAGGAGCTCCAAAAATAAATAAAAAATAGAGAAACAGAACTTGCAAACAAAAAACACGATGAAGAATGCAGAGCTGCTTTTCAAGCAATACACGACAAAGTAACCGCTTTTGAATACGTTGCGAAGTATTGTCCGTCTGCCATGAGTAAGTCTGTTAATAAAATTTTTCTTGCAAAAAACCAAACTATTAAAACGCTTGCAGAACAATACGATTTCACTATTGATGAATTTGTAGCGTTTAGAGATAACTACTTCGCACAAAATAAAAATTCTGAAAGCGAGGTGCAAGATGGCTAGAAGAAAATTTGCAAAAAAGTTCTCCAAATACGCAGACGAAGCAATAATGGTAGTTTCTACAGTAAAAAAAATAGAATTGCAAAATGTTGAAGTAAATGAAAAATTAAAAACCGTTTTTTACTGCGAGAGCAATCAGCTTCCTGAAGGTAGACTTTGTATTGCATGGGGAAGAACAAATATAGATGTAGGCAGCAGATTCCAAGCAAAAGGCAGGTTGCTACCCGATGGAACATTTTTAGTATGGTCAATGTTGAGGTTTAAGGATGAATGAAATTTTAGCAAAATTGGAAGATTTATCAATGGACGATTTAACCTATCTATTTGAATACCTTGTCGACTTGATAAACAACAAAAAGGCAGAGAAACAGCGATGCAAACGGAAGAATTTGAAACAATAAGAGATTTTAATAGAAAATTTCCAAGCAAAATATTTATCTGTTCTCGATGTCAGGGCATGACACAAAATCCGCATCAATGCACAAGGTGTAATAACCAAAGCACAAATTTTCTTTTTACTGAAAACACTTATTCTTACACCATAAAAGAATACGGAATAACAGAAACGATTTTTAAGCCAATAGAATTGGAGAAAGGAGATTAAACACAGATGAACAAAAGTGACATTATCAACGAAATCAATAAACTAATGGCAGAATTGCCGCTTATTAAAAAAGTAGCAGAGATTTCGGAACATGAAGGATTAGAAATCGCATTCAATGAACTTACTGAAAAATGCTGTAGTTCAATTAAAATTAAAGCCTTCAAAACAGGAAAAGACTATATCAAAGAACTCGAAATAATAAACAGTTTCAAAAGATACTTAGAAGGTCAAAACGAGAGAATAAAGCAAATCGAAGCAAGAATTGCAGAATTAAGAATTAATTTAACAAAATACCAATTGAGTATATTTGAAGAAAATAACGAAGGGAAAATTAATACTGGAGTTACATTTCAAGATAAACAATTATTTACAGGTGATGTTTTTGAAACATCGGAAAGAGAATATCTGTTAATAACAGAAAGTGAAGAACACCCTGCAAATTTTTGCATAACTGGAACAGCTTTTACAGAAGAACTTTTATTGCAATACCCTAAAAATAGAGAAATTCTAAAAAACACTGCATACATAGGTAATATGTATGATGATGACAGATTAGCAGAATTTCTCTCGAAATTAGAAGAAAAGCAAAACGAGTTACAAAATAATGAGAATAATCAAAATGACAATGAAGACGGAGAAGATGAAAAATAAAATAAATATAACTTTAGGAACAGGGTGTTTTACTTCAATATTTTTAAGTTGGTGGACGGACAGAACACTTGATTTTTGGTGTTCATATTTTACAGGAAAAGAAATTGATATTCCATTCATATTGAGTTTTTTAATAAATCTCTTTACAGGAGTGTTCTCTATTATAGCTAACGTGATATCAGAAATAGCAAAAATATGCATAAGTTAAGGAGTAACTAATGAACAAAAAATATTGTGATAGCCAAGATGATTGTAAGTTATTAAAAAACGCAATCGACCAGTACAATCAGGTAGTTAAGCAAAACAAAAACCTGCAAAAAGAAATCAGGTGGTATAAAGAGCAGACAGAGAAAGATAACCAGTATGTTATCAAACTGGAAGAAGCTAATATGCTGCTTGAACAGGATGTAGAAACATTAAAGACACAGGTAGAGGCACTAAAAGATACTCTTTGCAGAAAGGAAAGTAAAAATGAAAATTAAAAAAGAATTAGCAATGATAGTGTTATTTTCGATAAACGCAGGAATAATAATTCTTGCAATCTGTTATAACATTTTAAAGCATCAATGGCTTAATATTCCGACAAATGGAATTTTACTGCTTGTGAGTATTTATTTCCTGTCATATTTTATTGATATATTTTTAAGCAAAACCTCTCGTGCAGGGAATATATTAATCAGTTCAGCAGATTTATTAATAGAATCAAGCCGCAACATGATAAACTGGGCAGGAGAATTTGCTAAAAAACTTGCAAGCAGAGAAGAAGTAGTGCTTGATATTGTATGTGACGACGAAAAATATTTGCCTGCGTATTCAAATCCCACAGATGCCTGTATGGATTTAAAAATCAAAATCCAAGAGCCTCATTGTTATTTTTTGCAGCCAAACCAGACAGAAGTATTTTCAACAGGAATAAAAGTTTCAATCCCTACAGACTATACAATGCTAATCTACCCGAGAAGTTCAACTGGATTTAAACTCAACTGTATGCTTACAAATACAACCGGAATAGTTGATGCAGGCTATAGAGATGAAGTAAAACTTTCTATAACCAATTTTGGGGAAGAATCAGTGTGTCTTAAAGACGGTCAGCGAGTTGCACAGTTCATGATGGTTAAAAGACCTTATGTAAATCTAAATCCGGTTTGTGATGATGAAGATTTCAGAAACGGTGACAGACAGGGCGGAATCGGGAGCACAGGGGAATAATGAGAGTTGTACTTATTAATGTCATAGCAGGATTTATATTAGCACTTGTTATATCTCCGTTTTTTTATTTCCATACATAAGGAGTAACAATGAAAGGTAATGAACATCTGACGGTACGTCAACAATTTTATGTACGTATGGCAGACAAGATTTTAAAGAACTCCGATGCTGCATATCTGTTCATGGGAGTGGTATGCGATACGGTCAGCATAACTGATTTACCGACAATAGAAGCGGTCTTTGTCAGTAAAGTACAACAAAAACAACCTAGTAAGAATTGAGGTAAAAATGGAAGATTTAAAATTTTTATTAACATTAATAATATCGATAGCAGCCAGTTTTCTGCTTGTTATCTTACTTGCGTATACAGGTATTATAGGGGTGAATTACATTAGTTACTGCCTTGATGATAGCTATTGTTCTTTATATGTGGAAAACAAAAAAGTATATGAAGGCAGGTGTCATTATTTACAGGTAGATAGCATCGGAGAAAATGGCAATTCTAAAAAAGTAATAATTTATAAAGATGCGACTAAACTGCAACCGAAGAAAAAATTTATATCTGAGAATGTTCTTCTGCGAGGCATAGAAAATGACAGGTAAAATTATTCAATCATGGTGGTTTACACCGCTATCGTCACCTTGTATTGGAATTGTAAAAGTTAAGACTGAATCAGGTGAAAACAAGTTTTATATAGGTACTGGTAAGGGTATAGATGAAAGAGCTGACGAAGAATATATAAAAAATTTCGGCACTCCATTTTACCCTGAAATTTTTGGAGGTGAAGATTGACAGATAAAGAACAGATAAAATGCAAATATAAGTTTCAAGATAAAGAAAAATTTGACGGCAAGACCTATTGTACTTGCTTTTGCGAGCTATGTGAGGATTTACCACCTTGTGATGATAATTGCCAAATTTATGAAGATTTCAAGCAACTCGCCCGCAAGACGCAGGAGTGCGAGGGAAAAGAAAGAATCATTGAAAATCAACGAAAAGAAATCCGCAAGCATAGATGTAAGCTAAAGGAGTTAAAAAATAAATTAAGAACTTTAGATGAAGAAACTACAACAGTTGAGATAACAGAAGCGGAATTTGCAGAGTATCAATCCTGTAAAAAACAGTTCGAAGAATTAATAGAAGTTAATAATAAGAGAAAAGAGGAAATAAAAACTCTCAAATATATGCTGTACGAGGAAAGAGAACTTTGTCACGAAACATTTAAAGCAAATTTTAAAATTGCAAAACTAGAACGTACTATTAATTCTAACAAAAGCCGATTTACTTATGAACTAGACCGCTACCGCAAGGCTCTGGAGGAGATTGAGGACTATTGTAATGACTATTGTATGGACGACTGTATTGGCGATGAAAGACTAAGGACTTTTGACAAATGTCAACAATGTATTAGTGGGGATATCCTCGACATCATCAACAAAGCGAAAGGAGAAGGGAATGACAAATAAAGAATCCGTATGGATTGATTTTAATGATAATCCAATATATTTAAAATCAATTATAAAGCATTTAATTGAACTGAATAAATACCCAGATATTAGTATTAGCTATTTCACTAACCCATACATTTATGGCATACAAACAAAAATAAGAGCAGAATTAACATTACCTACAGGTAGTACAATTACTGCGGAGAGAATAGGACACTCCGAAGATCTCAAAAATGAGGATTTAAAGAATTATCTTGTAGAGTCTTTGTTAAAAGAAATCGCTTACAGGTATATTAAACGAGCTTTTGAAAAACGTGAGATAGGGGACGTCAAAACGAAGGCATCTAGTTTTGGTGCAAGTTGCATAAGTATATTGAATGAAAATAAGTTTGAAGAATATCAAAAATTAAAACAGGAATGCGTAAAGCTGAATAACGAAATCATTGATATGAACAGCATAATAGAAGATGCAGCGATAAATTTAGGTAATAAAGATTTCACACTTTATGATTTGCCTTTTGAGATAAAGAAACTAAGGCAGGAATGCGAAGCGTTAAAATCGGAAAGTTTTACTATGGATAGTCTAATTAGTATGCAAGAAGAAGAGATAGACCGCTTCCGCAAGGCTCTGGAGGAGATTGAGGGATTAATCAGCGATGATGAATTTGAAAAATGTCCAATAGATGGTGAAAATTGCAATTATTTTACGAGCAGAAAAATCTTAGACATTATCAACAAAGCGGAAGGGGCAGAGGATGAAAGATAGATTGAAATTCAGATGTTGGGATGATATTCATAGAGAAATGATTGATTTACAAGAACAGGATGTAAACCCATATAATATAAGTGATATCCCACAAAATAATCTTATGCAATGCACCGGACTTAAAGATAAAAGCGACAGATTAATTTTTGAAGGAGACATTATTTATAAAAAAGGAACGAAAAACCATAGGGGTGAAAAAATGTACTCCGAAGTGGTATGGGATCAAATGTATGCAGAGTTCAATATTTCTGATGATAACGGAATGCACCGAATGCCAAGCAATTCAAATAATATAGAAATTATCGGCAATATTTACGAAAATCCCGAACTGTTAGAGAGGCAACATGACTAACGAGTTTTTATATACTTCAAAAGGAAAGAATGACGAATGTTACACATACCGCTATGGCGTAGAGCCGCTCTTGGAATTTTTGCCGCAGTATAAAGATAAGATTATATGGTGTCCATTTGACACGGAAGAAAGCGAGTTTGTTAGGGTATTTAAAGAATACGGTTATAACGTGGTTTATTCTCATATATCTTACGGACAGGATTTTTACAAATATGAGCCGGAAAAGTGGGATATAATTATTTCAAATCCGCCGTTCACTAACAAGACAGAAATTTTCAAGCGTGCAATCAGCTTTAATAAACCTTTCTGCCTTCTCATGTCATTAACTTGGTTGAATGACAGAATGCCGAAGTTATTGTTTAAAAATATCGGGCTGCAACTTCTCATGTTTGAAGATAGAATGGATTTTAAAAATCAGAGTAAAGAAAAACCTATCAATTTTTCATCCGCTTATTTTTGCAGGGATTTTCTTCCGCAGCAAATCATAATAAGAAACTTCAGGAATATCAATCAAAGGAGTTTATTTTAATGTCAACTGCAACAGGATTAAAAGTTGAATATATACCGCCTAGAGAAGATATTTCCGATGAAGAAAACCACGCAAGACTTGTCAGGTTTGTAACATTATTCGCACAAGTCGGATTCAGAGAAATTTCTTTAAACCCTGAAACAAAAATCAAGTTAAATTGCTGTAAATAATTTTTTGTGTATAATTACTTTAAGTTAAATTAATTTAATTAAGTAATTATGGCAAGAAAGAAATGTGTAATATACGTTCGTGTTTCCACGGAGGAACAAACCAAAGGCTATTCTTTAAACGGACAGGAGAGAATAGACAGGGATTATGCTGAATCATTAGGATATGAAGTTGCGAAAGTTTTTAGAGAAGAAGGTATCAGTGCAAAAGACTTAAACCGTCCGCAGCTTCAAAATATGATGAACTGGGTGAGAGAAAATGCTGCGGATATTGATGCGATTATATTTTGGAAATGGGAGAGGATATCAAGAGGAACGGAATACGATTATGCAGTATTAGGAAAGTTTTTTGATGAATGCAAGGTATCTCCGTTATCAGTAACCGAATGTAATGAGGATAGCCCCGAAGGTGAACTTTTAAGATGGATAACCAAAGGTACGGCTTTATACGAAAGAAGGAAAATATCGCAACGTACTTCAATGGGAATGGAGCAAAAAGCAAGAGAAGGTATAATTCCTGGAAAAGCTCCGATTGGTTATCTTAATTATACAATGCCTGACGAAACAAAAACAATTATTGTAGACCCACTGTACGCACCTTTTGTTAAAAAAGCGTTTGAATTATATGCAACTGGTAATTACTCTTTAAAAAGACTTGGTGAAGCTTTGTACTATGACGGATTCAAGAATAAGAAAACCGGTAAAAAATTTCCGCCGAGAAAATTTGAGTGGATGTTAAAGAATAGTTTTTATATCGGTAGAATACAATACAAAGGAAATTTTTACGAAGGCAAGCATGAGCCCATAGTACCAAAAGAATTATTTTATCAAGTACAAAGTATGTTTGGTTGGAAGAAACCTAAAACACATGATTTATATTTTCCTTATACAAACATGATTAAATGTGAATGTTGCGGAGAACATAAACTGTCTGCAGAAATGAAACGTGGTGCTCATAATTCGGGCGAGTATATTTACTATAGATGCAAATGCGGATGCAAAGCTATTAAGCAGGAAGAGCTTGATAAAGTTTTTATTGATATGCTTGAAGATATATATATACCGCCGCAAGAAATTGAATTAATGAAAGATGAAGCAAGAGAGCTTTTGCAGGCAATAAAAGATTATGAAAACAGCCTTGAAAGTCCTGTTGAAATGCAAAAGAAAATAGAGCAGATAAAAGATAGAATTAAAAAAAGTTATAAAGATAAACTTGATGGAAATCTACCTTATGGCATGACAGAGAAAGACTGGAATGAGATGATTGGAGAATGGTCATCCGAACTCAATCAACTTGAAATAAAACTAAAAGAACGCAGCGAAAAGAGCAAAATTTTATATAACCGATTAAACCTTATAATGAGCTTTTGCAACCAACTGCCGGAACTGTTCAGACTAGCATTACCGGAGATAAAGAGAGAGATAATCCAAACATGCATCCGAACCCTATCGTATAATGGCGAAACCCTTAAAATAGAATTATTTCCAGTATTCTATAAGCTAAAATACTGGAAAAATGTTAAAAATGGGGCGCCTGATGGGATTCGAACCCATGCATATCGGAACCACAATCCGAGGTCTTAACCGCTTGACGACAGGCGCCACATTCAGCAATTCTTAGTATACCAAATAAAAAATATAAAGCAAGCGGTCGGAAAATCTTATTTTCCGACCGCTTGCTTTACTATAATAAAATTAATTTATCCTCTGGAACATATAACCAATACCGCGAGCTGTCAATATCAATTCAGGATTTGTTGGATCCGTTTCCAGTTTTGAGCGCAATCTTGATATATGAACATCTACCACCCGTGTATCAATTCTATGATCTGCCGGATAAGACCAAACATGCTGTAAAATTTCATTTCTTGAATAAGCTTGACCGGAATTATTTACCAAAAGTTCAAGAAGACTGAATTCCATCCCTGTAAGACGTATTCTTTCATTTTTTCTAAACACCTGTCTTCTTGCCGTATCTATTTTTATAGCACCGGCTGTTATTATATTCTTACTATTTTTTGAGCTGGAAGCTACGGTTCCTGCGGAAGATGATGCGGGAATTATTATATCTTTGCTTATAGTTCTCCTAAGAACTGCTTTTACACGAGCCTCCAATTCTTTCGGACTGAACGGTTTTATAACATAATCATCAGCACCCAACTCAAGTCCTGTAATTCTTTCAGAAACATCTCCTAATGCTGTTAAAATTATTATAGGAACATCTGATGTTCTGCGTATCTCTCTTGTTACACCATAGCCGTCCATTTTCGGCATCATAACATCCAAAACTACTAAATCCGGATTGGTTTTATTAAAAACTTCTACAGCTTCTTCACCATCTTCTGCTGTTACAACATCATATCCAACCATCTTGAGACGAGTTTCCAGAATTCTTCTGATACTTGCTTCATCATCTGCTACCAATATTTTTTGACGAGTACCATCTTCATTGCTCATCTCTTGTAATTCTTCATTTTCAGCCATGCTACCACCCTTTAACTAAATTTTAAATATGCTTAATATTAATACATATATCTTAATAGAATTTAAAGAAATTTGCAAGAGGGGGGCTGGTACTATTTAATTATAATTTAGAAACTTACACATACGATTTCATTACATTAATGATATGTTAACAAAATTTACAGTTATACTCTTTTCAGATAAAATAAATAATATTATGGTGAAAGTTTCTGTAATAGTTCCAGTTTACAAAGTAGAAAGATATTTAGACATCTGTCTCGATAGTATCATAAACCAGACTTTTGAGGATTTTGAAATTATTTGTGTTAATGACGGTTCTCCAGATAATTGTCTTAATATATTGAGGCAGTACTCAAAATTTGATAGCAGAATTAAAGTTTTCTCACAGAAAAATAAAGGACTATCTGCTGCCAGAAACACCGGAATGAAATATGCAAAGGGTGAGTACATAACATTTGTTGATTCAGATGATTTTCTTTCTCCTGTTGCATTAGAGAGGATGTATAATAATATTTGCGAAAATCACAGCAACTATATGTTTTCATATGCTTACCAGTTTTGGGAAGACAAGGGATATTATTGGGAACTGCCTAATATTAAGGAGTTTAAAAAATATATTACCGAACCTGTTTTCAATGAAACAGAGCTGGGAGCTGAATTCTATCTCAAATTGATGTATAGTGCTTGGGCAAAAATGTATAGAAAAGATTTTATTCAAAAATTTTCTTTTCCTGAAGGTTTAATTTTTGAAGATATGCCGTTCTTTGCACAGTGTTATCTTAATGCAAAAAGAATATCTTATGACTTTGAACCTTTATATTTCTATAGAAAAACGCAAAATTCTATTATATCCAATGCCGGAGAAAACTTTTTAGATATTTTTAAAATAAATAATATTACAAAAAAGGTTTTTGAAGAGTCAGGAAAGCTTGAAAAATATAAAACAATATTATTAGTCAGCCAGATGGAAAGTGTTTTAGTCAGGACACTTGAGACGAAGGGTTCTGTTAAGAGAAAAATGTTTGATAAAATACAGGAAACATACGGTAACATAGATTTTACACAATACGATATGGAAATCCTAAAGAAAAAAAATGTGTTTTATGCATATCAGGAGATTCTGAATAAGGATTACAATAATTTTAAAAGATTTGAAAGCAGGGTGAAAAATGGCAGATAATCCGCTTATTTCGGTTATAGTACCTGTATATAATACTGAAAAATACTTAGATGAGTGTCTTAATTCTCTTATTTACCAGACTTATTCTAACCTGGAGTTTATATGCATAAATGATGGTTCTACAGATAGTTCCTATGAAATATTAAAACAATACCGGGAAAAAGATACTCGTTTTGTTATTATAAATCAAAAGAATCAAGGAGCCGGCAGAGCAAGAAATGCAGGAATAAACATTGCAAGAGGAAAATATTTATCTTTTATTGATTCTGACGACAGGGTTTCTCTGAGCTTATACCAAAAATTTATTAACCTGCCACAAAAAACTGACATATATGTATTCAATGCAGCAGAATACAATAAACAAACAAAAGATATTTATCCGCGTTATTTCTTTTCAATAAAAGAATGGCAGAACCATAAAGATGATAATACGCTGCACACATTTAATGACAATTCAAATCCTTTTCATGGTAATATTTCGGCTGTTAATAAAATTTACAAAACCGAATTTATTAAATCCTTAATCCCCAAAACTCCTGACGGAAAGCTTTTTCCTGTTGATACTATATTTGAAGACCAATACTTCTTCTTTTTAACTATGATTTACGCAAACTCAATTATTGTTAACCCTGATCCTCTTTATTATTACAGATGTACAAATAATAATTCAGTAACACAGAATCTTTCTTCAAAAGTATTTGACATATTTGGCATTATGGACAAAATTGAATACTTATTAAAAAGAACCAACAACTATGAAGCTTACAAATATGCTCTTTTCCAGCACAAATACAAGCAGTATGCCTTTCTCTTTTTCAAGGCAAAAAAGGGATTAAGGGATGCTTTTTATAAAGAAATGCAGA
>CALUSZ010000206.1 GCA_944323495.1 Candidatus Gastranaerophilales bacterium | reverse complement strand
GTTATACAACTTCTAAGCGGTAGGTCATGCGTTCGAATCGCATCCAGGGTATTTTTTATTGCAAAATCGCCGTAACTCAGCCGGATAAAGCATCCGTACATCTATAGAGGGTTCGATATTTGAGTCGTCACAGGCGTATTTTTGGTATTTCTTTTTGAAAATACTACAAATTTACTACAAAAAGTTTTAAAGTTATGCAAGAAACTAAAAATGTTGAAAAAGTTTTTATCAGTTATAGTTGGGATTCTCCAGAACACTGTGAGAATGTACTACAGCTTGCCAATAGACTTAGAGCTGAGGGTGTTGATGCTGAAATTGACCAATATGAAGAATGTCCCAAAGAGGGTTGGCCGTTATGGATGCAATCACAGATTACTAATGCGACCTATGTTTTAGTTGTTTGTACAGAAACATATTTAAAAAGGGTAGAAAAGCGCGAAGTTGAAGGGAATGGTCTTGGTGTTACATGGGAAGCTGCTTTAATGTACCAGCTTCTATATGAACAGCAGGGCTATAATACAAAATTTATTCCAATTATTTTTAAAGAAAATGATTTTGATAATATACCATTTCCTTTAAAAAGCACTACGATTTATAATTTGGAAAACAATAAGGATTACAGCAAATTATATGGCAGATTAACTGGTAATCCGATAATTAAAAAGCCCGAACTAGGGAAAAGAAAACCACTGGAAACTAAGATTGTCAGGACGGATCCTAAGAGTTTGTTTTTGACTAGTGTTATTGATATAGATTTATGGAATAAAGCATCTTGGCACGGCACAGGATTTATGGGTGGGAGAGAAATACCTCCTACGCTTTTAATTGCGTATAAAAATATAGATTTTGGTATTAAAATTTTTAAAGACTGGCAAAAATACTTTAAAAACTATGATAAAAATGAAGAAATAAGGATTTCTATTATTGAGGGTGATATCCCCAATGAATCACCAGGTTATTCCGTACATATCAATAGTAATTTTGAGTTTAAGTATAATCAATTTAAAAAAGCGGGCTTGGAACCGAAAGATATCTTATTAATGACGGTTGGTAGATTTAATAGAATGAATCCACCTAATGGGAGGAGTCCATATCTAGAAGTATTCAAAATGGAATATGAGTCCTTCGGTTCTTATTTTATTGCTCCGGCTGAGTATGATGAAGTAACAGGAAAAATTGTACCTTATTTAGAATACCGGATACTGAAAAAGGAAATTTTATTTAGAAATGTTGAAGAAATAACGGAAAATGATATAGATTTTGTTGTTCTCAATGCTTCAGAGCTTGAATTATAACTAGTCCAAAGCTTTCTAACCTTAACAACAGCGGACTTCTTGACAATATTATCAGGCTAATTTAACGCATTATCCATTGACATCCGAAGGAAAGTAAGTGTATAAAGATTATATGATTCTAAAAAACTCGTAATTTATTTGGGAAAAATTTTAAAAGGTAGTGAAAGAGGGAGTATGTCTGTTGATTTAGTTTTGAAAAATCACAAAGAAGTGTTTATAGATGCATATGCTCAAGCAAAGCGTAGCATAAAAGTTATCAGTCCTTTTATAGAAAAAAATGCTGTTGATGGTTTATTATCTGAGATAAAAAAGAAAAATTTGCAGGGGAAGCTTATTACAAAATTTTCAACAGAAGATTTTATTTGCGGTGTTAATAATTTGGATTCTTTGCAGAATCTTCTGGATTATGGTTTTGAAATAGCTGCAATAAATAGTCTTCATTCTAAGTTATATTTATTTGATGATTCTGTGGCAATTGTTGGCTCTGCAAATTTTACCTCTGCAGGCCTATCAAAAAATATAGAGTTGTCTGTAAAGTTTGATGGAAATGATAATATGATTCCTTTGCTTAATAAATATTTTGATGAATTATATCAAAAATGTAATAAGGTGACACCGGAGATTATTGCAAAAGAAAAACAAGAGGTTGAAAAGAATAAGGGGCTTATCACGGAACAGTCTAAGATTAGGGATTCACATTGCTGTAAGCGTTTTAACTTTCCATTAACAGGGGTTTTGAAATTTGAATATGATAATGAAGAGCGGCAACGTCAAGACGGAAAATACAAGCTGAATAAGTATAAAAATTTTTATTTTACATGTACACCCTATAATCAACAAAAACCACGTACACCAAGAATGTTATCTGCCGACAAACTCTTGTTTTTGACAGTATTAACAAAAGATGCAAAAGGAAACAGCATTCCAAGAATAGTCGGTAGGGCGAAAACTTATGGTTTCAAAGAAGGGAATATTGCAGATGCGGAAATGAAGAAAGAGTTTAACGGCTGGCTGGAGCATTTTGCGTATTATGTAGAAATGTATAATATAGAGGTTATTAAGGGCAGAGTAGAAGAAGAGGGTATTTCTCTGCTTGATGTAGCTAAAAAGGTACATTTACCTAACTGGCGTCAGGCCTCATACAGACAGCTTGATGATGAGGCAACTAAGTATATCAATGAATTACTTGATAAAAAAACTCTGGAGCTTTATAATCCGTCTTAAATCAGATAAACTTAAATCTATTAAAATCAATTGGAATGTTGTCTGAATTAAGCCTTGCAAGCGGAATATCTTTATTTTTGCCATGATAATCACTCCCGCCTGTGATATATAAGTTATTTTCTCTTGCGCATTCAATCAGAAGTTCTACTTCTTCTTTTGAATACCTTGAATAGTAGCATTCGAGCCCTTCTATGCCAAAATTAAGCATTTCGTTGAGTTTTGGCAAAAATTCTTCTTTTGTAAGATGAATTTCTCCCTCTCCTCCGAGCGGGTGCGCCCAGACGACTATTCCTCCGGCGGATTTTATTGCAAATACTGCCTCTTTTATATCAAATCTTGTGTTACCGGTTTTGCATCCGTCAAGGTATTTTTTCATCGCATTAATATTGTTGTCAGCGAGCCCGCGATTTACCAGAATATTTGCCAGGTGTGTTTTTACAACGCTTTTTCTTGAATAAAGCCAGTCGAGTTCCTCTTTTGTAAGTTCAATTTCCCAAGCATCTTTGAGGTAGGCGATTCTTTTTTCAAGCTTTTCACGTCTTAGTTTTTTCCCTTTTTCAATTAAATTGTTTAATTCTTCATTATCAAGCCTGCAGTTATAACCCAGTATATGGCATTTAATAGAGCCTGCGATACAGGTAAGCTCAACCCCTTTGATGAACTTAATCCCTGCAGGAACAACTTTTTCCATCTCTTTGCAACCTTCGATTGTATCGTGGTCTGTTAGTGCAAAAATATTTATTCCCGCATCTTTAATTTTTTGCGCAAGCTCCGGTACTGAATCGCTTCCGTCAGAGCAGCTGCTATGTAAGTGTAAATCGGCTGTTGTCATTTTTTATATCCGTTTCAGAATAAGTGATGTATTAAT
>CALUSZ010000205.1 GCA_944323495.1 Candidatus Gastranaerophilales bacterium | reverse complement strand
AAGATGACTAAGCAGGAAATTAAAGATGAGCATAAAGATACAGAGGGGGATCCCAAGATTAAGGCTAAAATCAAGTCTATTCAAATGCAGATGGCACGTCAAAGAATGATGTCGTCTGTTCCAACTGCTGATGTTGTTGTAACAAACCCGACGCATTATGCAGTAGCTATTAAATATGATAAAACAAAGGCCCCGGCTCCTATGGTGGTAGCAAAAGGGGTAGATTATCTTGCATTTCAGATTAGAGAAATCGCAAAAGAAAATAATGTTCCGATTGTAGAAAACAGGCCTGTTGCAAGAACTCTTTATAACACTGTCCCTGTAGATGGTGTGATTCCGTCTGACATGTACGTTGCAGTTGCTGAAATCCTTGCTTATGTTTTCAGGCAAAAAAATGGTAATAACTAGAGGCTATGGAGGGAAAGAATGGGAAAGGAAAGTAAGAATTTTATGACTTTTAACACCGCTAATTCAGAACTAGTCAATGAACTAGAGGAGTTGAGAAAAAAGAATCTATACATTATCTTGCTTGTAGATATCATAGCGATAGTATTCTTGTTAATACTCATAAATCTATCTCTGCCTTCCGGACTCTCCATATTCCTGTTTGTATTCTGTGCGGGAGGGATTATACTCGTTCCAATCTCTTGTTTTCTCACTTTTAGAGAGACCCTTAAGACCAGATATGTTCCTGTTATAATGGAGAACCTTCCAAATATTGTCTGGAATAATAATACTTGGAATAATGGAACAAAGAATATAACAATAGAAACAATAAATCGAAGCATGTTATTTGCTCATGCTAGTAGTATTGATATAGATGATTGTTTTACAGGACAATATAATGGTGTTTCATTTGATATTGCAGAGGCGCAGCTCTCTGAAGTGTATATGTATAATGATGATGTAGATTCCTGTAATGTTTTTAAAGGTGTTATTATACTATTTCCTTCAAACAAAGAAATTCTTGCACCAACTCTAATCATAACTAAAAAAGATAGGAACTACAATTTGAGTTTAAAACTTCCCAATCGTTACTTTTTATGGATTTTTTTATTAATTGTGTCTGCAGCATTTGCAATAGGCGGACTTGAATTTGAAGTTGCAAAAACACTAGCGAAACTACTTATTGGATTACTGGCAATTTTTTGTATATATAATTGTTGGCGTTCGATTAATGAGAAGAAAAAGATAAAACCGTATTTTACAAAAGAGGACAAACTCAAGCTGGAAGATATTCGATTTGCCAAGCGATTTAATGTGTATTCAAAGGACGAGGTTGAGGGGCGATATCTTATAACTCCGGCTTTTATGGAAAGGTTCAATAATCTTACAACGGCATTTGGTACTAATAAGGCAAAATGTTCATTCTTTGAAGATAAAGTTATGTTTGCGATTTCTACAAATAAAAACCTTTTTGAGGTTGGAAATCTTTTTACCTCGCTCAAGAATCCGAAGAACCTGCAAAAATTCTTTGATGAACTAAATTCAATTTTAAAAATGGTAGAATATTTCAAACTGGACGAGCATACTAAAATATAAAAATCTTAATAGTATTGCCTATACCTGATAATGATGCTAGAATATTAATATTGGAGAGGAATGCCTTATGATGGGGCAAAAATAACAGGATGGAATTAGGCAGGTTATCAAAATTACTGAGCAATAACGACATCGTCCTTGCTATCGGCTTGGTCGTAATTGTTTGCATGATGGTTATTCCAATTCCGGCTCCTCTTTTGGATCTTCTCCTTACAATTAACATATCCCTTGCTGTTGTAATCCTTTTAGTATGTTTATATACTCAAGAGCCTCTTGATTATTCTTCCTTTCCAACCGTACTTTTGATTGCAACACTTTTTAGATTAGGGCTGAATGTAAGCTCTACAAGACTTATTCTTCTCTATGGGGAGGCTGGAAACGTAATTAATTCTTTCGGTGAATTTGTTGTCGGGGGTAATTACGTAGTCGGTGCCGTTATATTTTGTATCCTGGTATTAATCAACTTTATGGTAATCACAGGTGGTGCTACTCGTGTTGCTGAAGTATCTGCAAGGTTTACATTGGATAAAATGCCCGGTAAACAATTGAGTATTGATGCCGATTTAAACTCCGGTCTGATTAATGAGGATCAGGCAAAGGAAAGACGCCGTAAGCTGGAGAGAGAAACAGATTTCTACGGTACAATGGATGGTGCTTCAAAGTTCGTTAAGGGAGATGCTACCGCGGGTATTGTTATTACTATTATAAATATTGTCGGCGGATTGATTATAGGAGTTGTGCAATTGCATATGAATATTCAAACCGCGCTTTCTACTTATACCATATTAACCGTTGGTGATGGTCTTGTATCTCAAATTCCTGCACTTTTAATTTCAACAGCAACTGGTTTAATTGTTTCAAGAGCAACTGGCAAAGATGAATCTCTTTCACAAGATATTAAAAATGAGATGTTTTCGGATCCGAGAGTTTTAGGAGTGGTGGCCGGACTTGTAGGTTTTATGGGGATTGTACCGGGGATGCCGACAATTCCGTTCCTTACTATTGCTACTGTTACCGGTGCAATGGCTTATTTTAAAGTCAAGACAAAAAAAGAATCATTGCAGCATGAAGAAGCACAGAAAATCGAACAAGAACAAAAAGAAAAACTCGGAAAGCGCGAAAAAAGAGCAAAAGCAACAAGAGAAAGCGTTATGGAATTGCTTAACGTTGATACAATAGAAATTGAGGTTGGATATCGACTTGTACAGCTTTTGAATGTCGAAATGGGCGGAGACTTGTTGGAACGTATCGCGCAAATAAGGAGACAAACAGCGCTTGATTTAGGTATCATATTACCTTCTATAAGAGTAAGAGATAACTTGCAGCTTTCACCGAATTCTTATCAAATAAAATTAAAAGGAGTTGCCTTAGAGTCAGGGGAGGTTTATCCCGAAAGATATCTCGCTATGTGCGCCGGAGACCCTGTCGGGAATTTAGCAATAAATGGAATTCACGCAATTGAACCGGCTTTTGGTCTGCCAGCCTTGTGGATTGAAGCTAAAGACAAAGATATGGCTGAAATGTCCGGGTATACTGTTGTTTCTGCTTCTGCCGTAATTTCTACCCATATTACAGAAGTTATCAAGAAGTGTGCTTCTGAAATTCTTTCAAGATATGATGTGCAGCAGCTTATTGATAATCTTAAGAAAGAAGTTTCTGAAGATTACGTAAATGATATTATGAAAGATATTACAGTCGGTGATGTTCAGATTGTTATGCAGAACCTGCTCAAAGAAGGTGTTGCTGTAAGAGATTTAAAAACAATTCTTGAAACTATCAGCTTGCAGGCAAAAATTAATAAGAATCCTAATTTCTTAACAGAGCATGTCCGGCAGGCTCTGGCAAGAAATATTTGTAAACAAAATCTTGCTGATACAGGAGAGTTATACGTAATTACTCTTTCTCCGGATGTGGAAAATACTATTGCAAAAGGTGCAAGCCCGGATGGACAGAGTGTTACACTTGATCCTGGATTTACTAAAAATATGTTTGATAAGATGAACATTGAACTTGAAAAAGCGATTACAACAACCGGTAATCAGCCTGTAATTCTTTGTTCATCACCAATAAGGCTTTTGTTCAGAAAATTGGTTGAGAGAACCTATCCTCAAATTGCAATTATGGCTTATAATGAAATTAGCCCAAGCGTAAAAGTTAAATCGGTCGGGATGGTTAAAGTAGAAACTGTTAAAAGATAGAAAGGTTTGATAATGAGAGAACTTATAAAAGAAAAACAATTGGTTACGATTGTACCACAGGACTTTAAAAAAACTAATAAGGGGCGTGTGCTGGAAGTTTCTATGGACGGATTTAGAATGGAGCTCAAGTATAAACCTGAGGGGCTTATGATTAATCATATCTGTGATTTTTATTCTTTTACAGAGAATGGTTATTTATATTTCGAATCTTATATCCAAAATTTAGAAAATAATGTGATAACTATTGCAAATCCTGTAAAACACAGATTCTTGCAGAGACGTAAGTTTACACGTATTAAGTTTATAGAAGATTTAGAACTAAGATGTGAAGATAAGGTTCATAAAATCAGAACGTTAGACCTTTCTGCAGGCGGGATGAAAATAAGAACTGCTGATAATATTGATATAGAAAAAACTTATGATGTTTCAATAAAACTAAGTGATGAACAGGAAATTAAATGTAAGTATCAGCTTATTCGTGTAGAAAAAGGTGACAGCGGGCTTTATACTATATCAGGCCGTTTTGTAAGCTTAAGTAATATTGATAAAATGACTCTGGTTCAATTCTGTATGAAAAAGGATATGGAAAATCTGACCAAAAAAGGTGAATAAATTATGGGATATACAGAGAATTTAAGGTTGTTATTTGTTGTAATAACAATGATTGTTATTGGAACAGTAAGTATTGTGCGAGTCGGAGTAATTGATATGCATGCGATTCTTACGACTGCAGCTGTTCTTATACCGGCGATTGTTGTAATGGGGTATTTAGGTCAAAAAATAGGTGAAATTGTTGATAATCCGAAAAATAAGGCTGATGCAGATTATAAGATGGCGGTTTTAAATGCTCTTAAGAAGATGGATAAGTCTATAACCCTGCAGGAATTGAATGAAAAGCTGACTAAGCAGGTCGCAGAGCCGGACCTTCCTGATTCTGAGAATGAAGATGATATAGATGTATAAAAATCTTACTTTCTTCCTGTATTAATATTAATAATATCAGATACCCAGGGGAAATAACTATATAGTCCCATAGCAGCTGTTATTGCAAGGTATAAAATAATAGCTGTTGTTATTCCTTGTACAAGCGATAGGCCAAAAAGAAACGGCAGAGGCATATTTATAAAATATGGTATCGCATTAATCAAAGGTATTCTATAGAGTATAATATAGACGAGTTCTGCCAGTGTTGCCAGAAGGAAATACGCAATAGAAAGGAAGATTGACTGCAGTATATGGTACAGCAGAAATTGTGTAACATGCTTTTTTAGAATTGCCGCAATAATTAACCATATAAAGCCTGCAAATCCTGCTGTAAGGTAGGATAGTGCTGATATAATTCTCTCTATTGGATATATTTGTCTAGATGGCTGCAACTATATCATCCTTTCTATAATCTTCAATAAAATCTTCTAAAACTTGTATGAAAACGAGCTTATACTCATCATTTTCCGGCCTCATATTAACTGCTGCACGGTATGAGTAAATTGAGCGCTCTATTTCATTATTCATATAATAAACGTTAGCTATTAAAACAAAAATACTCGGATCGAGTTTATTAATCTTAAGTGCTTCTTTATATTCAGCTTCAGCCTCTTTATATTTCTTTAAGTTTGAATATAGGTTTCCAAGCAGAATATAGCCGTTTGCTTCTTTCGGATTTAATTCAACAGCTTTTTTATAAAGCTCTACTGCATCTTCATAATCTTTAAAATCTGATTTAGCAATAGCATAGCATATATATGCTTTGTAATTATCTCCAGGAAGCTTTAGGGCTTTTTCAAAATAGTTATAGCATTTTTCTTTATCTTTGTTAACAGCAAGAGTGTTTGCAATACATAAAGCAACTGTTTTGTTGTCAGGAGCAAGCTCAAATACTTTGTAATAATACTTAAGAGCCTGGTTATAATCAAACAATTTGAAACATACATTACCTAAGTCTACAAGTGCTGTTAAATTATTCGGGTCAATTGATAAAGCCTTTTCATAATAAGCTCTTGCTTCAACATAATCTTCAAAATCATGATAAAGAAGAGCTATTGCATTATAAACTTCCGGATCCTGAGAGTTGAAATCTAGAGTTCTGCTGTAGTAATGTAGTGCTTTTGGAAAATTTTTAAGTTCGGCATATGTATTAGCCATATTGTAATATACCAGATAATTGCTAGGATTTACAAGCATTGCCTGATTAAAGTATTTCAAAGCCTTTTTATATTCTTTTGAATAAAACCAGATACTTCCTAAATTAAGAAGTGTCTGCATATCTTTAGGATCAATTTCTAAAAGGCTTTCATATACAGAAATAACTTTTTCATACTGATTATCCATTGCATAATATTTTGCAAGTTCATGGTAATGTTCTGTATTCTTAGGCTCCAAAGCCATTTTTAATACGGTTTTTTCAATTGCTTTATCTAATTCTTTTTTATCCATATCTTCTAACTTTCAATTTTTTCATATTCAGAGTATTCAATAGATTCTTTAAGCCAGGTTTCGCGCGGTATGCTGAAAGCGTGGTTCCAGAATTTTTCTATTGCATAAGTATCTCTTTCTTCCTGATGCAGAATATGTACGACTACATCACCGTAATCAATTAAGTTCCAACGGTTTTTAATATCATTTTCTCTTCCTATTGGCAGCCTTGAAAATGTAGTCTTTACTTTATCAGTAAGATTTTCAGTAAGAGCTTTTACCTGTGTATTTGTCTGGGCAGAGCATATTACAAAATAATCTGCAAAAGAAGATACGTTACTGATATTTAGTATAGAAATATCTTTTGCAATTTTTTCATCTAAAAATCTAGCCACTGCGCATGCAAATTTGTATGATGTAATCTTTTCTTCTGTCATCTAAATCTCCACTATAACATGTTAATCCTGTTGAGGTGTCTTCCGCCCTCAAACTCAGTATTAAGCCATATATCTACTATATCAAGAGCAAGTCCAACTCCGGTAATTCTCTCTCCTAAACATAAGACATTTGAATCATTATGCATTCTTGTCATTCTTGCAGTAAAAGTATCTGTACAATGAGAGGCCCTTATTCCGCTGAATCTGTTAGCTGCAATTGACATACCTATTCCTGTTCCGCAGACCAAAATGCCCTTTTTCCCTGTTTCTAAAACTTCATTTACTACCATTTTTGCAATAACAGGATAGTCGCATGAATCTTCAGTATAGCACCCCATATCCTGAATACTATACCCCAGCTCATTAAGATGTTTTATTATTTCATTTTTTAGTTTAAATCCGCCATGGTCGGAGCCGATAAAGATATCTGTTGTCATAAAGTTCTTCTCTTTTCTTTACAATTGTAACATTTTTGCAATAATTTATCAATAATTTCTCTGTTTTTTATTTAATATAAGTATGTTGAAGTTTTTAAACAGTGTAAATGTAAGTTTTCGTGGGCCTATATCAGATAATGATATTGATAACTTTGAGCATGCCAAACAGCATTTTAGCGATTGTTACCTAATGACTACTCTTGAGACCCTTTCTCATACTCCAAATGGAAGAAAGGTGCTTAAGGAGCAAATTCAGTATGATAATGGAAATCCTAGTTTAATCAACTGTTACCTTTATAAATCAAACGGAGATAAAGAAAAATATTCAGTTCCATCTGATACAGCTATTAAAGGTTATGAAAAACTCTATAAAGCGCAGGACAATAAAATCATAAGAAGCGTTGACGTCTCTGTTGCTGAATACGAAAAAAAATATAAGGCAAAACCTTGGGTATGCAGATTCACTGACAGTTTTAAAACTTATGCATTTGAAAATAACCTGCCGTCACATTTTATGAAGGTTTTTACGGGAGTTGAGCCCAGAGTTATTGCAGAAAAAGATTTTAATCTTGATTTGAACGGTTATAGAGCAGAGGTTATGGAACTTTTTGAAAGAATGGATAAGGAAAAGAACCATAGCTTTGTAATTGGTACAGGTGTGAAAATGCTTGACGGCAGAACTTGGCATGTTTATATTCTTGAAGATGTTGATTTAGAGAATAATACAATTACAGTAAAAGAAAAAAGAGGCAACAAGCCCAGAGTTATGAGTATTGATACTGCACTAAATACTTTCAAATATATTGCAGGGTATTTTGACAGTGATTTAGCTAAAACGGAATCTCAACAATAAATGTTGAACCATTGTTAACCTCACTTATTACCGATATTTTCCCGCCGTGTAGTTCGACAAGTTCTTTGGTAATTGTTAAACCTAAACCTGTTGAACTTTCTTTTTTAGTATAAGCACTATCGAGCTGTACAAATTTTGCAAAAATTTTACCATGGTATTTTTTATCAATACCAATACCGTTATCATGCACTGCAATCCTAAAGAATTCATCATCAGCAGTTACAGTAATTTCGACTTCATTATTTTCAGGAGAATACTTGATAGCATTGCTTACAAGATTATATAATATCTGCTGGATTTTTTGATAGTCAGCAAATACTTCAAAATCCACAGGCATATTTTTCGCAAGTTTAATATTTTTCTTTTGAGCAAGAGGGTTAAGTATGTTAGAAACTTCATCAACAGCCCTTGAAATCCAGAAAGCGCTTTTGACAATCTTCACCGCGTTAGCTTCAATCTTTGACATATCAAGAATTTCATTAATCATACCTAAAAGATGTGTTGCAGAAACCTTAATATCATTAATGTATTCTTCCTGTTTATTATTTAAATTTCCGTAAAGCTGGGTTGATAATATATCAGAGAAGCCTAGTATAGAATTTAAAGGTGTCCTTAGCTCATGCGAAATATTAGCAAGAAATTCGTTTTTAACCTTATCAGCCTCAAGAATCTTTTCATTCTGCTCTTTTATTGTTTTATATGCTTTATTTTTCTCAATAATTCCGTCTTTTAAAGCCTTAAGCTGGATTTTAAATACATTAGAAAGCTCAATATCTTTAATAACATACGATAAAATTGCAGAAGCTGCATCCAGCGCATTCAAGTCCTTTGTGTTATAGAAATCCTTTTTAGAATTTGTAAGTACAATGACTCCAAAAACTGTTGATTTAACAGATATCTTAGACAGAATAAAGGATTTCTGATTAAATTTAGTTAAATTTAATATTTCTATAATTTTAGATGAATTATCTAAAATTTTTCCATTTGGAGAAAATATAAATTTTTTTGTTTCAGAATCAATAGTAAAAACAGTCTCATTTTTATAATCAGTATGATTTTTATAAGAGTATTTGAGCTGTAAACTGTCAGGATTTGCAAAATAAATAAATCCTTCGTCAAAAATCAGAAATTTTTCTAATTTACGGAATAAGTTCATATTGCCTTTGAAATCAATTTCAAAAAGCGAAGGTAAAATTTTAAGAATTTCATCAGATGGTGCTATTGTCATGTTTCTCCTTACATTTAGCCTGCAGACAAAGAGAATATATCGTAAATTTCCTGATCGGAAAGCTCTGTAATAATCTTTTCGCCTTCATATACGGCTAAGTCTGCAAGTTCTTTTTTAGATTTAAGCATCTCATCAATTTTTTCTTCAAAAGTTCCGAGTGTAATAAGCCGGTGAACCATTACATTTTTATCTTGCCCGATACGGTAGGTTCTATCTGTTGCCTGCTCTTCAACTGCCGGATTCCACCATAAGTCATAGTGAATTACATTAGTTGCGCTTGTTAAGTTCAGACCGGTACCTCCGGCTTTTAGAGAAAGAATCATAATCTTTCTCTCTTTATTATTCTGAAAATCTTCTATAAGATTCTCCCTTTGAGGCACCGTTAAAGAGCCATGGAAGAATGACGGTTCCGTATTACATTCTTCTTGCAAAATCTTAGTCAATAAATCACCCATTTCTTTATACTGGGTAAAAATAAGCGTTTTTTCATTGTTATCAATGATATTCTGTACAAGAGAAACGCACTTTTCAGCTTTCCCCGAAAGCTCTTTTGACGTTTCACCGCTTTTTATGAACTGATAAGGGTGGTTACAGATTTGTTTTAAAGCTGTAATCAGCTTAAAAATATTTCCTCTTCTATTTACACCGGTAAACCCGCTTATTTTTTCCATCATTTCATTAAGCGTTTTTTCATAAAGCACAGCCTGCGCTTTAGCCAGATAACAGTAATCATTCATAACCATCTTATCCGGAAGATCTGAAATTACGTGCTTATCAGTCTTTAAACGTCTTAATACAAACGGAGATACCGAGAGTTTAAGCTTTGATGCTCTAGATTTTTCCTTAAACCTTTCAATAGGAACAGCATAGCTCTTCTGAAAATCTTTCAAAGAGCCCAGATACCCTTTGTTTAAGAAATCGAAAATACTCCAGAGTTCCGTAAGTCTGTTTTCTACAGGAGTACCGGTCATTGCTATTTTTATATCAGATTTTAATGCCTTTATAGCAAGAGTCTGTGCTGTATCCGGGTTCTTAATATTTTGAGCCTCATCTACAACTACCATACCCCATGTGTGTTTTTTCATTTCTTCTACATCAATACGCATAATTGCATATGTTGTAAGGATTACATCTGATTTAGTATCGAGTTTTCTATCCAGACCATGATAAGTACTTACTTTTAAGTCAGGCGCAAAC
The DNA here is from genome assembly GCA_944323495.1 of Candidatus Gastranaerophilales bacterium. The sequence continues at coordinate 3,986 of CALUSZ010000205.1, read as the reverse complement.
ATCTGTAGCTCTTTCATCCAGTTTCCCATAAGTGTTGTCGGACAAACTACAAGCGCAGGATTTTTTAGCTTATTTTCTTCTTTTAGCTTTAACATAAGGCTTATGACCTGAATAGTCTTACCTAACCCCATATCATCAGCCATACAGCAGCCGAAGCCTTTGGAAACATTTGTCCACAGCCACTTTAGCCCTGTCATCTGGTAAGCTCGAAGCTCTCCCTTTAATCCAGCAGGCTGGGTAACTTCAACAGGCTTTGCAAAATCTTTGATTACATTAGCATACGCCTCATCATAGTTGAATTCATAATCTTGCAGCTGACCGGACATTGAAGCATGGATAAGCTCTAACCTTGTCAGCTTCTTATGATTAGCATTCTTAATCTGCTCAATAAGTTTTAAGCCTTCTGCCTTATCAACAAGAATATATTTGCCGTTGTACTGGATTAAGCCGTTGCTTTCGCTTACGAGTTTATTAAATTCTTCAAGAGAAATTTTTTCATCACCGAGCGAAATTTCATATGAAAAATCTAATATATCATCAAGCGAAATCGCACTGCTTGAGACCGTATTAAATATATTCATTAAATCTGCAGAACGCGAAGCCTTAACTCTTGCATTAATAGAAGCACGCGGAATAATAATATTTGTGAGCTCCTCTGGCAGAATAACATCAATTTGCGCTTTTTGAAGATAATAAGCAGTCTGAGCGATTATCTTATAAACCTCATTCAGATTCAATGTAAGAGCAAGTTTTTCCTCATCTTCAAACAAATCCTCAAGCTCCGGCATATACCTTACGGCATAATTGAGCTGTTTTTCAATGATTTTTGAAATATCAGCCGTATCAAGACCCCAGATTTCATCTTCGTGATACAAATCATCAAGAAGAATGGTCTCATCACTCTTTCTATTCTTGATATGAATTTTTAGTTCAAACTGGTCGTCACTGATTTTATTAACCTTAAAGAACGGAATTAAATCATACTTACCAAGATAAAGCTCATCAAACCACTGTGCAATATCTTCTGCAACGTCTTTGCCCTTCATAAGGCATCGCTGCTCAAGGTCCTTAATCATATAATGACCGGATTTTATATCCTTAAAACGATATGCCTTAATACCTAAAAACTTGTAAATAAGATAGTTTAAATATTCTCTTACAAATCTTTCAACAAAATTTTTCGGTTTAACTCCTTTTATAAACAAGTCTTCAGGCAAATTATTTTCTAACTCGTTAATAATCTTTGCCGATTCTTTATTAGAGATAATCGGTTCGTAAACAATCCTGAACGACCCGCCTGAAGGCCCGTCTTTTCTATGAACAGTCGGAATGAAATATAATTTTTCAATTAATTTCATTACAAAATGCGTAAGCTTGTTAAAATAAGCAAAAGTTTGGGTAAGCGAAGAGAAATCAATAATTTCTCCAAACCCTCCAAAATAATCTAAAACCAAATCCAGGCTCATTACATACCCGATTTGGTTATTAACCTCTTTTGGAGAAAATCTGAACATTGAACCTTTTGATTTTAGATAGAATTGAAAATTGTTAGTAGGGGTTACAAAAAATGATAACTTGGGATTCGTTTCATTCCCTTCATTTATCAAAAAGAAATCCGTATTTCTAACGGGAGAATTGGGGGATAAAAATATCCCCTCAAATTCGTCCTCTACTAACTGGTATATCAAGCTTAATGTATATCTGAAGTCTTTGTTCTTAAAACCGTTAGGGTTTTAAAAAAAAAAAAAAAAGAATTCATCTACATTATTCTTTTTTAATGATAAATCAATATCTAAAGGTTTAACGTTTTCGCTCATATTCTCTCACTATTTTATCAAACTGCCGCAATCCATTTCCTCGGGCTTTTTAATACCCATTAACTGTAAAACAGTCGGAGCAACATTGCATAAAGCACCATCTTTTATTAATTCAATATCTTTAGGTCCGTTAATTACAACAAACGGAACTTCATTTGTTGTATGCGCTGTATGCGGTTTCCCGGTACTTTCGTCAAACATAACTTCGGCATTTCCGTGATCTGCCGTAAGCAGCATAATAACACCCTTATCTTTACATTTTTGTGCAATTTTTCCTACGCATTCATCAACTGTCTTGCAGGCGATTTCAGCTGCTTCAAGAACACCTGTATGTCCTACCATATCCGGATTTGCAAAGTTTACAAGAATAAATCCGTATTTATCGTCATCAATAGCCTTTAATACATTATCGCAAACTTCTCTTGCGCTCATCTCCGGCTGCATATCGTATGTAGCAACCTTTGGAGAAGGAACAAGAACTCTTGTCTCATGTGGCTGCGGCTCATCAATACCGCCGTTAAAGAAGAATGTAACGTGAGCATATTTTTCTGTTTCAGCAGTTCTGAACTGGTTTACGCCGTTTGCTTCCAGTACATCTCCTAAAATATTTACAAGCTGTGTTTTCGGGAATGCAACAGGGTATGTAAATGTTGCTTCATAACTTGTCATTGTGCAATAATAGATATTTTTAAGAACTTTCTTTCTTTCAAAGCCGTTAAAATCAGTGAAATTAATTGCTTTAGTAATTTCTCTTGCTCTGTCAGGTCTGTAGTTAAAGAAAATTATTGCATCATTATCGTGAATTCTGCTTGCACTAATTTCTTCTTCACTTCCAATTGCAGTCGGGAGAACAAATTCATCAGTAACCCCGTTTTTGTAAGATTCTTGAACAGCTTCGCAAGCAGAAGATGCATGATTACCTTCACCAAATAACAGGCAATTGTAGCCCTTTTCAACTCTTTCCCATCTGTTATCTCGGTCCATTATGTAATATCTTCCGATAACAGTTGCAACAGGAGGAAGGTTGTATTTCTTAAGTTCATCTTCTACTGTTTGTAAATATATGCAAGCGCTGGAAGGCGGAGTGTCACGTCCGTCAAGAAAAGCGTGGACATAAACTTTTTTAAGCCCTTCCTCAGCTGCAAGCTTAATCAAAGCAACAACATGGTCTAAAGAAGAATGAACTCCGCCGGTTGATACAAGACCGTATATATGCAGAGCTGAATTATTCTTTTTAGCATGCTCGATTGCTTCTAAGAATTTTTCATTTTTAAAGAAAGAGCCGTCTTTTATTGCTCTGTTAATCTTTGATAAATCCTGATAAACAACTCTTCCTGCGCCTAAATTCAAGTGTCCGACTTCGCTGTTTCCCATCTGCCCGTGCGGAAGTCCAACAAATTCGCCGTCCGCATGAATAACAGTAGAAGGGTAATCTTTTATTAATTCCGGAACATTAACCGGGTGTGAAAGCTTTGTTGCGTCATATTTTTCAGAGCCGTTTGAGATTCCCCACCCGTCCATAATACATAATAAAACTCTGTTTGTCATATTTATATCTCCTCGTATAAAGTCTTTTAACCCTTCAAGTGTAAGACAAAAGGGGGTAAATGTAAATAGGGGAATTGAATGCTTATAAAGCCTTTATATATAATTATTAACTTTTGTAAAGTTAAATTTGCAAGCTGTGATTTAGTAAATATAATAGTTTTAGGATTTTGTTAAAAAATGGATGAAAATTTTTACAAAATAAATAGCAATTTTAATTACGTTTGAACGTTTAGATATATAAGACATAATGATGTAATGATTTATGGGATTAAAATAAAGAAAAAAATAGTAAGTTGTAAAAATATAGGAGTAATTAGTTATGGCAGACGATTTAGCAATTCAAGCACAAGTTCAACCGCAAGTAAAACGTAAAGACAACACTTTACCTTATACAATTGGCGGTGCAGTAATCGGCGGCGCAGCAGGCGCAGCATTCCCAATGATTAAAACAAAGTATTCTTCTTGGGAAGATGTTGTTAAAGAATCAGAAGATACTTTTAATAAACAGATTGACAAAGGCGGCGACAATAAGACTTATTGGGAAACTGCCAAAGAACAGGCTCAAAAGATTAACGAAGCTGAAAAGAATTACGATGCAGAAGTAGAAAAGATTAAAAATGA
>CALUSZ010000204.1 GCA_944323495.1 Candidatus Gastranaerophilales bacterium | reverse complement strand
TACATGAATGGCTGCACAGTTTTCAATTAGATTATATTTATAATAAATTCGGTTATGGCGGGAATTGCGACTATTTGAAAGAAATATATCCTGATAAAAATAAAAAAGTTACGGGGTATAAATTATTGGAAGGACTTGAAAAGAAAAAATTAACAGATATTGAAAATGAGATTATTTTTAATGAACTTGGAGAATATTCAACACTACCTAAAAATCAATATATTGAGATTTTTAGCGAAGCTTTTACGGAATTTATATGTAATTCTTTACAAGGTGTAAATATAGTAAAAAATCCGATAGAAGAATTTTATAAAACAAACAAAGAATTTCAAAATATTATCCATAAAGTCTGCAGGTTTGAATAAAAATTATATATAAAAATGTTTACAATATTTATAGGCAATTTTTATTCACGAAAATACTTTATATATATAAGTGTTGAAGGTGATATTTTAATGTGCGCAGTTAATCCGATTATGTATCAAAATCAAATAGATAAATTACCCCAAATCCAGCAGGACTATGAGGGGGTTAAAGATGCTGTTGACAAAGAAAATAAACTACCTTCAATATTTGATATAATCCCGACTTTTAGACGAGTTGAGAGAGTACCGGATAAAGTAGAACATTCCGACTTTGTTCCCGCAACAGGGCTGGTTGCCCTTGCAGTTCTTAACGCTCCGGAAGATTGGAGAGATATGAAATCAGCTTATGCGCAGATAAAAGCTTCTGCAACCGGAAATCCTTTTACCCCATCTTATGACTACAAAACCGCACAACACCCGTTCTCATTTTTTAGGGGTACTCTTTTGCATAAATTCGTAAACCCCAAGACAAGTCCTTGGCCTAAACTTGCTAAGTGGCTGTTAAAAAATGATACAACCCTATGGAGTACAAAACTTGGGAAATTAGTAACAGAAAAATATAATATTGATGAAAAATTTATTGATACAACAATTAAAAACATTACACATACGGAGCAAAATCCAAGCTTTATAAAAGCGAAAGAATTTGTAACAAAATCTGCCTTTGGAGAATTAACGGCAAGAGCTATGACACGAACTACAAAAATCGGTACAGCAGTTCTTGGTGCCTTAGAAGCGGCACATTTAATAAAGGAAATCGCAGATGGAGAGAATGCTCTAAAGTCTACAATACAGTCAGCAATAGGTCTAACAAGTTCCATCGCAGGCATAGGTTATGGCGGAGCAATAGGTGCCAAATACTTTGGTGCGGTTGGCTCACTTGTTGGTATGGGACTTGGTGCTATTACGGGTAATAGTATATCTAAATTAATAGATTAAGAGTTTTTAATAACTTTTAATGTGCTCTCAAAAGCATCCATACTGCCCTGGTTAACATATTTTCTAACAGCATTCATTGTATCAATTGCATCACGCTTAGAAACATCACCAAATAATATTACATCATCTGTTAATGACTCCACCCATTCTGATGTAATTGTTCTCCTATCTTTATACATTTTCTCAGCCCATTTTAAATACTTCTGGTTAACAGCTTGAAAAGTCGGTTGTTTATAACTTGTAATAGCTCCTATTTTCATAATACACACTCCTTTTTGTGTATAATACCATGATTTTTTTTATATGTAAATTTATTTCTGATACAACTAAATGAGAATAGGATTATGTTTTGTGCTAAAATAAAGGCATGATAAAGACTTTCAAATGCAAAGAAACAGAGAAAATCTTTAATGGTAAATTCTCAAAAAAATTACCTCATGATATTCAACGCAGAGCCTTAATTAAATTACACAGCATTGATGTTGCAGAGGACATAAAAGACTTACTAGTTCCGCCATCTAACAATTTAGAGTTACTTACAGGCAATCGAAAAGGACAGCATTCAATACGGATTAACGACCAATTTAGAATATGTTTTCAGTGGATAGAAAATAATGCATTTGATGTTGAGATAACTGATTATCATAGTTAATTTTTATAACAAATTTCAACCAGCTACTTGATATTATGTTGTACGTAATATATAATATAATTAAAGGAGTCTATTATGACAAACAATAATGAATATATTCCGGTTCCACATATAGGTGAAGTTCTAAATGAAGAATTTTTAGAACCTTTTAAAATAACTCAAAATGCACTGGCTGTTGCGATTGGCGTTCCAACAAACAGAATTAATGCCATTGTTAGAGGTCAGCGTGGCATTACTGCTGATACGGATTTAAGACTTACTAAATATTTTGGTTTAACTAAAGGTTATTTTTTACGGCTCCAATCTAATCTTGAATTACTGGAACAAGGGCACAAAATAGAAAAAGAACTTTCTAATATTGTACCTTTTGATCCCAATAAGCAAAATAAAAGGATTACCAATTAAACATAATTTTATTCAATTGTTAGTGTGTAATTTATTATTTATTGCGGGGTTTCCCCAGCCTGCAGCTAATAGAAATGAAATAATTTTACTTTCATTTTTGGTGTGTGGTATAAATATAGTATGAAGAAGTTTTGGGGAGTATTATTAATTATATCACAGCTTTTGTCTCTGCAAGTGTTAGCGGCAGATAATGAGGTTGTTACTCTTGATAAAAAAGGGCTGGAAAAGCCTGAAATCGTTCTTGAAGATAATACTAAAAAATTAAAAGGCTCCCTGCTCGTTAATGATTCAGAGACTTTAGCGCACCTTATAGAGGTTCAAAAAGACCATGATATTAAGGATTTAGAAAAACTCTGGCAGGGAACGGTTGAGAATAATCAGGTTATTGAATTTGCGCTCAAAAAGCTCGCAACTCCGGAGTCACAAAGGCGCATCCACTCTTCTTTGATGGCAAAAACCTTATCTGCAATCGTTGCAGGAGCTTCTTTTGTGCCGAGTCTTATGGGAGCAAATTACGGTGTCCAGACTTCTGCTTTTTCGGCCGGAAGGCTTGCGCAGGGATTGATTAACAAAAAAACTATGCCGCAGGAAACCCCGCTTACTGATACAGAGATTATTGAACTTGCAAGTATGATTGAAGATTTGCAAGATTCGCTTATTAGTTCATATTACAATTACAAAAATACATTAAGCCAGCTTAAAGATACGCGCTCTAAGATGATTTTATACAGCAGAAATTATTCTAAAGCTCTTGAGGGAAGCGATGTTTTAGAGATTGCAATTTCATCCTCTCTTTATGATTCAATGCGTATTCAGGAATTCAATCTGGAACAATCAGCAAAAAAATACCATATTCAGCTTCAAAGGCTTGCCGGTAAGAAGGTTGTAGACGCATTAGAACTTTATCAGTATGATTTTAATTCGGTTCTGCTAAAGGACGGAACTAAAGTAGAGGAGAAAAAACAATCTAAAGATAATAAGAAAGGAGGAAAGAGTGATAAAAAATAAAATTATAGCATCTTTCCTTCTATTTACAGTCTTTATTTCACCGGCTTTTGCAGAGGTAAAACTTGATGATGTAACGACTCCAAAAGACATTTTTTTCAGACTTGGAACTACCGATATTCCGGAAAATAAGGTAGATGTGAGCGGCAAGATTGAAGTTAAGCCTGCTATTATAAAAGAAGAAAAGTCTTATAGCGAAGGTTTAACTTATGCTGATTTAAGCATAAAAAAAATGGCTATGGAGGTTTCTAAATCCGTAGAAGTTGATTATAATGAGATGCTGGAAGACTTGTCTCTCTTGTGGCAGGGTGCAGCAACAAACAGTGATACAATCAAATTTGCAATCTATAAACTTTCTAATCCGGATAAGGATAAACCGGATTCCGGTGCTGTAAAAAAAGTTCTTACTACAATAGCCGGCATGTCAACATTCTTAGGGGTTGGAAGCGGGAATCCTGTCCTTGCAAGTGCTGCATTAATCGGGGGGAACACTTTGGGAATAATGTCACAAGATGAGAAGGAGCTCAATTACAAATATTCTCAGGTAACAGATGCTGATATGATTATTTTAGTTCGAAAAGTTGATAATCTGCAGCAAAAAGTTGTTGATATGTATTATGATTATATGACAGCAAAAAAACTTTACGATATGACCACAGAAATGGTAAAAATGAGGTATAATAATTACCAGAATGCACAAAACTTATCTAAAGAAGTTATTTTAATTACAGATACATTTTATAGAGAAGCACTTGATGAACAAATAAAAGCTCGTGGAAATTTTTTCGAAAAACGTTCGCGGTTAGAACAATTAGTGGGTAACGATGTTTTTAAACAGTTTGAAACCCGTGTAGATGAAAGAATGACAGAAAACTAAACTTTACATTACTTGAAAATCATGTTATTTTTAAATTAATTGCATAAAGGAAGTGCTATGTTTGATAGGAATTTAGAGTTTATAGATAATCAAAAACTTAAAGAAAGATTAGCTAATATCACGCTTGAAAAATCAAGTAAAAATATGTCATATTGTATGACCCCTTCTAACGACTATTTACTAATGAAAAATGATGTACCATTGGATGACATTAATAATCCAAGAGATACTATAAAGAAAATGTTAAAGTCCTCCATCAAACAACCAATGGAAAAAAATGACATCATAATAACGTTTGGTATTGGTTTATGTTACTTACTTGATGAAGTTTTTAATACATATCCAAGTCGTATATATGTATATGAACCAGATACTGAACTTCTTCATTTCGTACTTAATAATGTTGATATATCAGAACATCTTGCAAGCGGAAGAGTATATATAACAGATGATTTAAATGAACTGCTGCGTAAATTAGCCAGTTCTTATATTACCAAAGACAAAGTCGAAATTGTATATTTAAAAAATTATGCAGTTGTAAAAAGTCAGGAATTATTAAAACTTACCCAAAAAGTTTACGAAACATGCAAAAGCAAAATGGTTGATGTAAATACTATTGTTAAATTTTCAAAACGTTGGTTAATGAATGCATTGGTCAATATCTCGGCAGTTAACAACTCAAATGTTTATAAATTATCTGATTTGGAGAATAAATTTACAGGTCAAGCGGCACTAATTTTAGCAGCAGGCCCATCATTAAAAGATAATATTGAAAAAATTAAAGCAAATAGAGATAAATACGTTATCTTTGCAGTAAATAAAATCCTTAGGTTGTTAGAAGCAGAAGGTATTACTCCGGATTTTGCAGTTTGCATGGATGCAGCTGGTATCAACGCAACTTTAACAGGCCTTGAAGATTTTTGTACAAAAATAAATTGCATTTCTGATTTAAAATCCGATTATGCAATACTTACCAAAAACTTTAAACGATTTTTCTTGACTTTTTCAGAAAATGACTTTGTTGTCAAAAAACTTGCAGAATATAATTCGTTCATTAAACCTTACGAATTTGGAGGTTCCGCTTCAACCATGGCATTTGTTTGCGCTGTAAAGCTTGGATTTAGCAAAATTATATTTGCAGGGCTCGACTTAGCTTTTAAAGGTGAAGTTTTATATTCCACCGGCGAAGAAATTAATAAGGTCTCTGAGTCGCAAATCTCACTTGGCTCTATTAATAAGAATATTGTTAAAATTAAATCAGTAACAGGCAATTTAGTTTCTACCCGTGAGGATTATGCAGCTTTTGTACCACATTTTGAAGCACTGATAAAAGATTTAGCCAGTGACAGTGAAATATATAATACAACTTCTTTCGGTGCATATATAGAAGGAATGAGAAATGTAGCCTTTGAAGATATACCTCTATTCTTTTCTTCAACAGGAACACCTTTTATTCTAGGCGAGGCAAAGCCTTTTAAGTTCGAAACAAAAGACTGGACGCAAAATGAGTTATTTTTAATAAATAATGTAATATCATTACTATCAAAAGGTGTTTTTTCACCAGCCTTGATATCTTCAATTGTAAAATCGTCACTTTTATACGCCTATATGCAAGCAGATATTTTAAAGGTATTACAGTCCAAATATGACTCATCTCTTGCTGAAAGCTTTATAGAAAAAGCTAAAATAGCTATAAAAAAAGTAATTGACTCTTTGCAAAAGAACCGTTTAATATAATAATATTTGGAGGATTTGTGAAAAAAATTTTAATAATTATCGGAATAATACTTTTTCAAATCACATCATGTGATGCCGCTTGCCAAATGAAAGTTGTAGCGTTGGAAGAGTTTAAAACAGATGCACCAAGCGAAACTTTAAAAGTAAAAGTTCTGCAAGATGCAACTCTCGGCCAGTACGATATCGGAATAAATTCAATACTTGAATGTCAAGTGCTGCAGATATTAGATCCTAAAAGACTAAAAAGAAATGCGTCTTTCTATGTAAAGCCTATCTCGTATACTGTAAATGATACAACATGCAAAATAGAAGAAGACTTCTATGGCAAATATTCAACATTTGTTCTATCAAAGGAAGAGATAAAAGAAATACCTCCGGGAAAAGTTATAAAAAAAGCTGCACTAACAGTCGGAGATTATTTTGTTAAAGGTTTATCAACTTGTGTAGCATTTGTGCAAGGGTTTGCAAAAAATGAAAAAAACAATCGTTTTAAATCTGGTGTAGTTAACGCGTATGAAGAATCTCCTCTTTCTTATATAAGTGAAGGACAACAACTTGATATAAAAGTCGGTGATGATTTTTATCTTGTGTTTAAAACAAAAGAGGAAGAAGAAGAAGAAGAAGAAGAAGAAGAAGAAGAAAAAAACGAAGCAAATACAGATAAAAATGAAACGAGTGAAGACAATATTTCTGATAAAGAATAATATATAGTCAAGCGATTATTGTAACATCAAAAAAAAGGGTAAATTTATTGGATATAAAATTTGGAACAGATGGCTGGCGAGCGGTTTTAGACAAAGACTTTACTGAAGATAATGTAAAACGTGTCACACTTGCAATAGGTAAATATATTGCAGATAATTTTGGGTTAGAAAAACCCGTCTTAATCGGATACGACCCACGCTTACGAGCTGACACATATTCTTTTTTATGTGCAGATTTGCTAGCTTCAAAAGGCTTTTCGGTATTTTATTCAAGCAGAATTGTACCGACACCGGTACTTGCATATAATGCACTTCTTATGGATGCTTGCGCTATAATGTTTACAGCCTCACATAACCCCCCAGAATATCTAGGAATGAAATTTATTCCAGATTACGCCGGTCCTGCAACAAGCGATATTACAGACCAAATTGTACATAATATAGACAAGCCCTTCCTGACAGATTACTCAACAATAAAAGGCTGCGTACAAAAACTAGATTTCGCACCAAAATACTATGAACATTTAAAAAAACTTATTGACTATAATGTAATTAGAAAAGGTATTAATTCAAAAATTAACCTAATTTTTGATGGTTTATATTCAGCTTCAATAGGATACTTTGATAAAATTTTAGAAAACGAAGGTATAACTTTTAATACCTTGCACATGCAATATGATACAAAATTCGGCGGCGGAATGCCAGATCCTAAACCAAAATTCTTAAAAGAATTAATTACTGCCGTAAAAAAAAATACTCCTTCAATAGGTCTTGCTAATGATGGTGATGCTGACAGATTTGGAGTAATTAATGAGACCGGCGAATATGTATCACCAAATGAAATCATTGCAATATTATTAAAATACCTCCGAGAAAAAGGTTTAAAAGGTGCCGTTGTAAAAACTGTCGGATCAAGTCTTCTGATTGATAGAGTTGCAGACAAATTAAATATTCCCGTTATTGAAACTGCTGTCGGATTTAAACATGTTGGCGAAGCCATGCGTAAAAACCAAGTAATAATCGGAGGCGAAGAATCGGGAGGACTAAGTATAGCCGGACATATTCCAGAAAAAGACGGAATTTTGGCTAATCTTCTTATTATGGAAGCCATTGCTGCTTCCGGAAAGACACTTACTCAGCTGCAGGAAGAAATTTATAGCATTGCACAAACCAAATTTTATACAGATCGAATTGATTTAAAACTAAATAATCAAAATGAAATATTTCCTATTATAGAAAGAGTTAAAAAGATAAAAACCATAGGTAAATTTTCAATTACCTCTTGTGATACAAAAGATGGAGTAAAATTAATGCTCGGTGAAAATACTAAAATTTTAGTACGTCCAAGTGGAACAGAACCGTTACTTAGAATATATTTTGAAACTGATAATATAGAAAAATTGGAAAACCTTAAAAAGATAGATTTTTATAAATAAAATTCGCTGGCATAAAAATAAAAAAAAGAGCCAAATGGCTCTTGGAATTAAGAATAGCTGGAAGTATGAAAAAGATTTAATAATTATATTTAACCCGAATTCCCGCTTTTTGAATATTCCACACAAAGGCAGTTTGCTGATTGGTCAACCGGGTTACATTTTATTGTATACTCGTTCAGCAGTATAAACTAAATGACTGGGCTCATCTTTTGAATGATTGTGCAATAATGAGTTAGTATCGTTCAAGCCTTCCTTCTTTAGGGGAAAGGCACTGCTGTCCGAAAAAAAGTAAAAAAAGCAGGACACAGTAAAAATTGGCCATTCCTCGCTTTAAAAATTTGACTAGACAATAAAATAGAAAATCAGCCTTCAAATTTTATTGTCATCCTTGTATATGTTACGTAATTCGGTGACAGAAATTGTTTTTTCTTAACAATAAAAGAATAAAAAGAAGAAGAAACAATGATAACAGAAAAAGACACCGATAGTACAATGGCAAGAAATTACAAGCTGCGCATGGAATTTTTATCCAGAGAATATAAATTAACTAAAAGCGGTAACCATCCCCGTTACCGTTTCGTGACGGATTTCTATAAAACACATAATATTCATAGCAATAGTAGGTCAGGCACTGCCTGACTATAATTTATTGTCAAGAAGGTATGCACAGCTGCCCCCCTGGCGGGTCAGCCACCTCACCAAGAATTTCTTATACTCAACTAGCGTTTCGTATTGAAATTCTATCCTCGCACGCTGGGCGAGGAGTGTTGCAAGCTTTGATTTTTATTTGGACACTAATACTTTTTGTGGGAGGAACGGGGTGGAGCTAATTTAAGTTTAAATAAACTTAGAAATTTAGGAAAAATAAGTTGTATTGCGGCAACATGAAGTTTACCTCACTACTTTTACTCCCACTTCCTTTACCCCAATTTCCTTTACCCCTAAAAAAAAGACCTCAATGATTGAGGTCTTTTTTTACTTAAGCTATTGCCATAAATCCGTATTCGTTAGGATTTCGATGAGCAAGCCCGACGCCGTCTTGTCCGAGGGAAATCTTATTTCCGCCTTCGTCTGAGACATATCCTTGCTTATCCTACACCAACTTCTCTCGGTACAAATCCTGGTTTTTCACGGTATCCTGCACTATTAACTCCACCGGAAACACCCATTAATCCTGTATAGCCTCTATTATCAGTATAAGCTACCTGATACCCTGATTCAGGGTCTGCCACATACTGCGTCCTCCTGAAAGCACCAGCACCTTCTGGCTGATTTACCGGGACGGCACCAGGTCGTACAGTAAGTCTGCCAAAGGGCACACTTTTGCCTTGTGCATATTGACCATATTGATAATTTTGTTCTAATCCTGGTACGCCCATAATTCTGTCCTCTTTTATTGTATATATATAATAACGCTTTAGAATTTCAAAAATTGCTTTATTTATTAAAAAAATTTACAAAAGTTAACATGTAATCTATAATTAAATTATGAAAACAATAGGAATAATTGCGCCATCCGGTGCTATAGAAGAAGAAACACTTAAGCGGGCCGTAACTTTTTTTGAAACTCAAGGGTTGAAGGTTAAGCTTGCTAAAAATATTCTCGACAAAAACAGATATCTCGCCGGAAATGACGAAGATAAAATTGAAGAACTGCATAAATTCTTTCAGGATAATGATATTGATCTAATAATGTGCGCAAGAGGCGGGTATGGCGCAATTAGACTTATAAATAAAATTGATTACGATGTGATTAAAAAGCATCCGAAACCTTTTACAGGTTTTTCGGATGTTACGGCACTTCTTTTAATGATTTATAAAAAAACAGGCATGGTGACTTATCACGGGCCGATGGCTTGTTCTGACTTTGGGGAAATTGAAAAACCCTTCCCCCTTTCCCCCTCCCACAAGGGGCGGGGGAAAAGTTCGTTTACTTTTGCGAACTTTTTAGATGCAGTTAACGGAAATAAATTAAAGTTTGAAGGTAAAAAAGTATACAAGCAGGGCAACGCAGAAGGTATTATCTGGGGCGGCAATCTCGCAACAGTAGTTTCTCTGTGCGGATTAGATTTTATTCCCGATGAAGATTTTATATTCTTTACAGAGGATTTGAACGAACCTGTTTATAAGATAGACAGAATGTTCCAGCAGTTGGTAAATATTAATAAATTCAGGGAAAAATGTAAGGGAATAGTCTTAGGCGATTTTTTGGATGTTGATAACACTGCTTGGCTTGAAGAATACTTTACTGAATTAACAGACAGATTAAACATTCCTGTAACGAGCGGGTTTAAAATTACACACAATCAAAAGAAAATAACAATTCCTATCGGCAGATCTGCAATACTTGATAACTTTCGATTAATAATTTAATACTCTTGAATAATACTAACAAATTCTCGAGCAAGTTTTTCACTCCACTTTTGATTGCTTTCCTGTTTTATCACATTTAAAGCTTCTTCTTTGGATTTTGCATCTCTATACGGCCTTTTTTCTATAAGTGCAAAATAAGAATCAATTATTAAAATAATTTGAGATTCAATCGGTATATCATTGCCTGAAATTTGAGCGGGATAACCTTTACCATCCCAGTTTTCATGGTGTTTTTCGATTATAGGAATAATATCTACAATATTTGATATTGGTTTAAGAATTTCACGTGCAGCTATTAAAGGATGCTGCTTTATAGAATTTCTATCTTCATCAGATAATGGTTCCTTTTTTCTTAAAAGTTCTTTGGGAAGCATAGTATTGCCAATATCATATAATAGAATTGCAATTTTTAGCCTATCAATCGAATTCTTAGGTAAATCAAACCGTTTTGCAAGAAGTGAAGCTATCTGCACTTTCTGCTTTACACTACCACTTTCATGATCCGGATTGTAAGAAGAGACCAGTGCATCTGCAACTTGATACAATTTTTCGTTATTAATATTCATTTCTTGCAGTTTTTGAGTTAATAAATTAGAAGTATTTTCGTCAACCGGAATTCTATGTTTTGTCAAAATATCAATAAAAGTATTAATTGCAACTTCCTGCCAGGATGTTTCACGAGCTGGTTTTGCAAGTGTTACCCGGTTTCTTCCCCCTCTTTTTGACTCATACATGGCTTGATCCGTAATTTCCAAAAGTTCATCAATATCATCAGAATGCTCCGGAAACGTTGCCACCCCAAGACTTGCTGTAATATGACCTATCTTTTCCAGTTCAACAGCTTCAATAGCTTTTCTTATACGTTCCGCAGCAATGCAACCACCTTCAGAATCAACACCGGGAAGAATTATATTAAATTCTTCTCCCCCCATTCTTGCTGCAATATCTATAGAACGTGCATTATTTTTCAGGACTTCTGCAATTGCTTTTATTGCCATATCACCATAGTTATGACCGTATTTATCATTAATCATTTTTAAATGATCTAAATCCAACCCAATTACTGTGAATTTTTGGTTTTGTCTTATTGCACGTAAAGCTTCTTTTTTTATAAATTCTTCAAAATATCGTCTATTGTACAAAGCTGTCATACCATCAGTAATCGCCTGTTCTTTTACTGCCTGAAATAAATCAGCAATTGTAATCGCAAGCTCAATCTGTTTTGCAAAAAGATTTAAAAAATTTAACTCACTGTCACTTACAGTTTCTCTTGAAGAAAATACTAATAAAGACCCGAAATGTGCCTGTTTTGATTTTAAAGGCACAAGTATATAAGATTGCATACCTGCATCTTTAATAAAATCCTTGACTTTAATCTCATCAAGCTGAGGAATAAAACCACATATTAGCTTTGATAATTCCTTTGATTGATAAATTTGGTTATTATTAATAGCATTTTTTAAATCTACAAAATCAGGAAAATTCATCCGGTAATCAGAAACATCACAATTAAAATATTTTTTAAATTTTAAATCAAAATCCGCCCTGGAAGACGCAACAATTTGCAAATAATCACCTTGATTATCTGACTTTTGATTAACAATAAAGCTATATAAATAACCGAGTTCACCCTGAAGGCTATTCACTATTGCATTCAAAACACTTGATAAAGGCTTTGAAGAGTTCATCATATCCCAGATATGTTGTAATGTAAGTATTTGTTTATTTGCCCGATCAAGTTCTTTAGTACGTTGTGCGATTTCTTCTTCAAGCTTCGCATTTCTTTCATATACTTCTAACAAAGATAGTTGACCGGAATACACCGTAGATTCTACTTTGTCAAGCCGGTTTTTAAATTTCTTTATATTATCAAAAAAACCCACAAGTGCTATCCTTTAACTCTAAATTACATTCTAAGTATAACATATTATGCCAAAAAATAAACCTCCTTGACGGGAATTGAACCCATGACCTCGGGCTTCGGAGACCCGCGCTCTATCCTACTGAGCTACAAGGAGGTACTGGTTTTAGTTTATCATAAAAAATAACATTTTGTATAAATGAACTTGACATAATTTATATTTATTACGACAATAAAATATGGATAAAGGGAGTATATATGACTAAGCAGACTTTTTTACATGACAAACATGTCACACTTGGTGCAAGAATGGTTGATTTTGCAGGCTGGAAAATGCCGGTACAATATTCATCAATTATAGAAGAACATAAGACCGTTAGAGAATCCGTCGGGATTTTTGATGTTTCACATATGGGAGAAATTATTGTATACGGAGAAGATGCACTTCCTTTTCTTAACAAACTTGTTCCGCAAGATATGACAAAACTTATCGATTTGAAAGCAATTTATTGCCAGCTTACAAATAAAAACGGCGGAATAATTGATGATTTAATAATCTATAAGCTTGAAGATAAAAAGTATCTGATTATAGCAAACGCTTCCAGAATTGATGAAGATTTAAACTGGATGGTCAGAAATAAATGCGGATTTGAGGTCTCAATCGTAAATGAGTCACATAATTATTCACTTCTTGCAGTTCAAGGCCCAAAAGCCTGTGAATTAATAAAAAGCCTAGGAGTAGAATTACTACCCACCTTCTTTCATATTAAAAGAAGTGAACTTTTTAATATTAACATCTGGATATCTCGAACTGGCTATACTGGAGAAGATGGCGTTGAAATCCTCGTTCGCAATGAGTTTTCAGAATACCTTTGGGATAAATTATTATCTGCAGGAAAAACTTTTGGTATAAAGCCTATCGGTCTCGGCGCACGTGATACTTTGAGATTAGAAGCCGCTTTACATCTTTACGGCAACGATATAGATGAAGAAACAACCCCGATTGAAGCAGGGTTAAGTTGGTCTATTGCTAAAAACAAAACAGAAGATTACAACGGAAAATCCATTATTGAATATCAGTTAAAAGAAGGTATTACTAAAAAACTTATAGGTTTTAAAATGCTGGATAAAGCTATTGCAAGGCACGGTTATGAGATATTCTTTAACAATGAAAAAATCGGAATTGTAACAAGCGGCGGAGTTTCCCCGATAAGAAGCGAAAATATCGGAATGGGTTATATAAAAAACCTTGACAAATTAGCTGTAGGCTCTACAATTCAAATATTGATACGTGAAAAATTACACAATGCTGAAATCGTTAAACGACCTTTTGTAGAAAAAAAGAATAAAACAAATTGTATATAAATAGGAGACTAATCGAATGAACGAAAGTATGTTATGCACAAAAACACACGAATACGTACTTGAACAGGGTGATAAGTACGAAGTAGGCATCACCGATTATGCAATTGAACAGCTGGGAGATATCGTATTTATAGAACTACCGGAAGTAGGCAGTGAATTCACTAAAAATGAAGCTTTCGCGACAATTGAATCAGTAAAAGCTGCTTCTGAAATATATATGCCGATATCAGGAAAAGTTGTGGAAATTAATGAAGAAATTGTAAACAGTCCGGAACTATTGAATGATGAAAGCTATGAAAATAAATGGCTTATAAAAATAGAATCAGATGCAGATCAAGTAGAATTTGCAGATTTGTTGGATTATTCAGATTATAAAGAAGAAATAGAATAATGAAAAATTTTATAGCACATACCGATGAAATCAGAAAAGAAATGCTGGATGCTTTATCTTGTACTTCTTTAGAGGATTTATTTAAGCAGATTCCTGTAAAAGTTAAAAATTTTACACTTAGCACACCTTTAAGCGAACTTGAAGCTCAAAGAAAAATAAAAGCTCTTGCAAGAAAGAATAAAACAGAATATTCCACCTTTATCGGCGGCGGGGTTTATAACAAATTCGTACCGGCTTGTGTAAATTATGTAGCACAAAGGTTTGAATTCTTAACTGCATATACGCCTTATCAGCCTGAGATTTCACAAGGTACACTGCAGGTAATATATGAATATCAAACCATGATATCAAGGCTCACCGGTATGGATATTGCAAATGCTTCTATGTATGATGCTGCATCAGCCTGCGCAGAAGCCGTATTAATGGCTCACAGAATTAATAAAGGGAAAAAGAACAAGGCTCTTATTTCTAATAGGATTAATCCAGAATATAAAGAGGTCATACAAACATATTGCTGGGCACAAAATATTGAAATTGAATGGTTTGAAAATGAGTTACCGGATAATATGGCGGACTTCTGCTGTGTTCTTGTTCAATACCCTGACTATTATGGTGAAATACCGGAACTTAGTAAACCTGATACAACATATATAGTATGTGCAAATCTTTCTGCACTTTCTATATTAAAGCCACCAGCTGAAGCTGATATTGTTGTAGGAGACATTCAACCTCTTGGTATATCTATGAGCTTTGGCGGTCCGCATGCTGGTTATATGGCTTGTAAAGACGCTTATATGCGGCAAATGCCCGGCAGGTTGGTCGGAAGAACTGTTGATGCAGATGGTAAGCAGGCTTTTACGCTTACAATACAGACAAGAGAACAGCATATAAAAAGAGAAAAAGCTACAAGTAATATCTGCTCCAACCAATCTCTAATCGCACTTTCAGCGACTCTCTATTTGAGTTTGCTCGGTGAAAAAGGGTTTAGAGAAACAGGAATTCTCTCAGCAAACCTTGCACATGCTCTTTCAAGAATGCTTAACGGAAAAGGTGTTAAAACACTAAATAAGAATTTCTTCAATGAGTTTGTAATAGAAGTTAATGATGCTGATAAATTTCTTGAAGATTTGAAATCTGAAGGAATTTTAGGCGGAATAAAACTTGATAAACGCCATATTCTTGTCTGTACAACAGAGATGAATACTGAAGAAGAAATTATAAATTATGTAGAAGCTATTTAATTAATATGCAATTATTCTGCTGATATAAATAAAATTTTATTTGCTTTTTTGATATAATAAAAAAGTATTATATATAAAAGAGCAGGAGTTTGAATGGAAAGATTTGTTGGTTTAATAGGTATTGTAATAATATTTCTTATAGTTTTTTTGATGTCTAATAATAGAAAGGCAATAAACTACAAAACTATAATAACCGGTTTTATACTACAAATTCTATTTGCCGTATTTATATTTAAAGTTCCTCTTGGACAAAAAATATTTTTAATGATAGGGCTTTTCATTCAAAAAATCTTGGAATTTGCAACTGAAGGCGGTTTGTTTGTCTTTGGACCGCTTTTGCAAAAGGCCCGTTTAAGCGAACTGTTTGGAGCTGGAAGCAGTATTTTTGCGGTGCAGCTAATATGCACTAATATTTTTATGATGGTACTTGTTAATATACTTTACTATTACGGTATTATGCAGCGTGTAGTAGCAGCCTTGGGAAAAGCTATGAATAAAATCATGCATGTATCCGGTGCAGAAGCCTTATCTAACGTTGCAAGCTCTTTTGTAGGACAAATTCTGGCACAAATAATGATAAAACCTTACTTAGAAAAACTGACGCGCTCAGAATTGTTAGCTTCTATGTCAGGAAGCATGGCTTGTATATCTGGTGCAATAATGCCTATTTATATAGGAATGGGAATCCCTGCTCATTATATTCTAGCATCTTCTATAATGGCCGCACCGGGTGCTATGATACTTTCCAAAATTATTTACCCCGAAACCGGGGAGCCGGAAACAAGAGATCATATAAGGATTTCTAAAAGAAGAACATTCACAAATATATTTGAAGCAATATCAAATGGAGCTTCTGAAGGTATGAAGGTTGCAATAAATGTGACTGCCATGATTTTAGCTCTTGTTGCTCTTGTAGCCTTTATTGATTGGGTACTAGGGCTCGGAGGAATGTTCCTTTATAAATTCTGCCCAGGTTGTTCTCATTTAACCTTCCTAAGTCATTTATCACTAAAACTAATTTTAGGTAAGATATTTGCCATTTTTGCAATCATAATAGGCGTTCCTCTTCAAGATGCATCAGCTGTAGGTGCATTGATGGGTACAAAACTTGTACTTAATGAAATGGTTGCATATGTTGATTTAACTAATATAGCCCAAACACTTACACCCAAAAGCTTTATGCTTGCGAGTTTTGCTCTATGCAGTTTCGGCAACTTCGGTTCTATTGCAATTCAAATAGGCGGTATAGGAGAACTTGCTCCTAACCAGAAAAAGAATTTAGCACGATTAGGTTTAAGAGCTCTTGTATGCGGGACATTAAGCTGTTACTTGTCAGCAGCCATTGTTGGCGTATTGCTCTAGCATAATTTCTTTTTCTAATAATAAATTTAAATTTTTAATATTGCGAATTCTTTCTGAAAGCATATCAAGCATATTTATATACTGATTCCGCTCTTCACTTAGTTTCACAGCCATACCGGCAGATATACCGTAATATTGACCGCTAAACTCTCTATCCTGACAGGATTTTCTTGTCATTTCTACCAGAGTATCAATAATATAAACCTCGTTAAAGGTTTTCTCATGAATATTCAGCAATCTGCTGCTATGGGATTTTTCCATAACTACCTCCATAAATTATCAATCTTTCCTAATTCCAGTTCTATATTATTAGTATAAAACGACCAGAAAAATTGTTATTAATGTATTTTCCTATTGCAAATTATTTACAAGCAATAAATGCATTCAGATATTGAATTAATTCATTAAATTCAATATTCTTGCCTGTACTTTGCCTATTTTGCAGATATTCGTCAATTGTATTAAGTATTTCTAAAAATATTGTCTCGGATATATTATTTTCATAATAATCCTCATATACATCTAAAATATATGCATATGTATCTTCACCTGAATGTTTTTTTATCTGTATAAATGCACGCTTAAGTTCATCATTATTAAAATTTACATTTAAAATATTGTAATATAGCCCAGCAGAACGTTTAAAACGCCTCATTAAGACATCTTCATCCATATATTGCATCATTGTCTCAAAATAATTTACAAAGCTTTCATATAGTCTTTCAGGATTAAATTGCTTATAATGAAATTTTGTAACAAAAAAATCTTTTAAAAACAGTATAATATCGTTATCATTTGGAAAAAACTGTTTTCTTACATCCTGCCAATCACTTTCTATACCGTTTTCTCTTAAAAAATCTTCAATTAATGCTATTTGATTTAACTCTCTGGAATTATTGAGTTTATAATATAAATTACGTTTAGAAACATTATCAGTCTCTACAAGTGTTACAGTAACTTTTTTTAGCATTGTAAATATCTTTGATGCCTGCAGCTTTTCCTCTTTAATCTGTGACCAAAAATTGTGCAGTAAAACAAACATTGGCTGCGCCTTTTCATGACCGGAAAGTCTTTCACCGTTTATAATTTTATTGTATAAAATGCTGTCATTTTCATTTAAATGCAGCTTTGACTTTGTACCGTGAATTAAATACTTGTTTCTTATTGTCTTTATAGCTTTTGTATTCTGAGCTGTAGTTTTTTTATAACACTCACATACTGCATGTAAAAGTAAAGAAAGAGAAAGTATTCTGTTCAGCCCGTCTACAATTGTATATTGGTCGATATTCTTTTGATTAACAAAAACTATTCCTAAATCGATTTTTTGAGTAAACTGCTCATCCTCGGTCATTAAATCTAAAAAATTGATCAAGTCACTATCGCACCTTGCATAATCTAAGGTGAACAAATCGCGTGCACTATTAATAAATTCAAGTAAATTAACAACCTTCATTTTTTAATCAGTAAGAACAAATCCGCCAGAAGGAACATTTTTTAATTTGTCGCCTTCAATTTTTGCTCTTAAATTTTTTATATATTTATATACATAATCTCTTGGCAAATCAAGCAATTTTGCTAAATCTTTTGCAAAAACAGTTTTTCCTTTGTTATTTAAGAGATATTCAAAAACCATTTGCTCTCTATCAGTCAGAGATTTTTTCAATATAATCTGCTGTTCTTTTTGGGAAGAAGAAAATTTTTCTACTTTCTCTAATACAGTTTCAGACTTTGTTTCAACAGATTTTGCATTTTTTTTGATATTAGTTTTGGTATTTTGCTTACTATTTTCATTCGTATTAGCAACCAAATCTTTTTTACTGATAGAAAACGGGGTATGAGATATCTGACGTTCTCTTCTGAAAGCTCTTTCTGCTATTCTTGAGAAGCCATCTTTCATATTAGAACTTGTATTTGAAGAAGTGCCCTTAGACATAACAATATCAACAACATCATTTGTAGGTTTGCTTTCTTCTACTTCTTTACCAAGTCTTGCGGCAAATTCTTCCAGTGTAATTTTTTCCAAAGAACTTCTCCACTGTCTTATCTCTTCCTTCGTTAAATAATTAGGCATCTATCAAATATCTCCTATACTCACCTGTGATAGTCTAACTTAATTCCCCATAACGGATTTCTTTATTATAATGTACCATAAAATTTCAAAAAATAATCAAAATATTTCACGATGTAAAGATTTATTTTCAAAGCTTAATAATCTTGTACAATCCTTCCCGGCAGATTGTTCTGCTGAACAGTATGTAATAAAGATTCTGCACTATTTTTATTCTTAAAAATACCAACCTGTAGTGTATAATTATTAGAACCAATACACTTTACAATAGGATTTAATCCGCTTCCGGATTCTTGTATAATATCTTTTGCTACTTTTGCCTGTTCCGCTGAAGTATATGTACCAACAAAAACTTTATAAACAGGTTCTGCGCTTTGGTTGTTTAAAGCTTCCGCTACAGAAACATTTGTATCATTAGGCTTTGAACTTTCTTGTGTATCTACAGTTCGTACAGACTCCGGCTTTGCAGTATCATCAGGATGTGCCATCAAATCCGAAAAATTTCTGCCCTGATCCTCTTTTTGTATCATCTCCAATCGATTATCAACTATTTTTTTTGCATCTTCCTGCACCTCAAGGGATGTTTCTTCTTCCTGATAATCACCTATAGATGTATCTACGGTTGGAGAAAATGATTTAATTAGAAATGTAAAAACCAGAAGCATTCCAAAGAATGAAATAACAAAAATTTTTAGAAGGCTGTTTTCTTCTTTTTGCGCCTCTTTTTTCATGTATTTTTTGTAACCGAACTGTTTACCCATTAATTTATACTCCTCGTACTTTTGTACAAGCCAACTTTATATCTTCTAATTCTTCTGAATATCTTTTCATCACTTCCCGTGCAAACTCTTTTGTATCAGTAATTCCAAGCTCACTTGTAAGTCCGGAAGCACTTATCGGAGCATTCTCTGATAATATATTTAAACCTGTATGTATAAGAACAGACGTAGCAGATTTTGTTGCGATAGAGACAGACAATTTCCTGCCATCAATCATTAAATCATCGCCTTTTCTTATAACAAAAACACCCCTTTCTTCCAGAAGCTCCTTTATAATACACATTAAAAGCCTTTGTCTGAATACTCCTTCTTCAAGATTGACTCCAAACTGTTCTGTAATAAAGCTAAGCATATATTTGCTATAAATAGGTTCATTATTGATTACATCCTCAATGTCAACCATTTCTGTCAAGTCAACCTTACACTCGCCTTGAAACGCTACAATCGCATCTCCCTGAAGTTTAAAATTTTTATAAATCCAATGAGGTGATAGCTGAGAACCTATATATTTTATCTCTTCTTCTATAAATTTAGTTTTCATCATTTTTCAAATAATATATTAATATACTTTTCCCCGTGATTTGCGATTAATGCTTGTTTTAAATGGTTACATGATTCGCATACTCCGCAATGTTTATCTCCTGAACTATAGCAGCTTCTTACAAGCTCTAACGGAATTGAGTTTTCCATTGCAATTTTTACTATATCATTCTTAGAATAATTAATCAAGGGTGCTTTGACTTTGGGGTGATATAATGTTGATGCTTCAAAAACTTTTGATATTTCAGAGCGAAATTCCTCTGTATTGTCAGGGAAAGTAGCCCCTTCATCTTTATTTGCACCAAATATTATATAATCATATCCAAAAGAATCTGCAAATGATGCGGCTATATTAAGAAAAAGTCCGTTTCTATTAGGTACCCATACAAGCTCAGCACTTTTTTTAGTTCCAAAATCTCTTGATGGTATTTTATTTTCAGACACCAGTGCTGTCTTGGTAATCTCTCTTAGCCAATCCAAATTAATAATTTTGTATTCTATATTATAATATTCACAAATTTTTTTAGAGCTCTCGAGTTCTTGTTTTACAGATTTTTGGCCATAATCAAATGTTAGAGCGAGTTCTATACCGTATTTATCTTTTGTATAACCTAATGCAACTAAAGAATCAAGCCCTCCTGACAATAAAATTACAGCCCTACTCATTCTCTTCACCTTCGTATTCATCAATAATTGATCTAGCTTCTTCCTTTAAAAATTCAGAATATCCCGGCAATGATATTACCTCATCAAGAATATCTCTGCCCTCCATATTATACATAGCAATAAGCGCATTCCTCTGCACTTCATTATCTTCATCCTTTAAAGCGCTCCGTATTAATTCATAAGACTCATCATACTCACTATTCATAAACGCTTCTATAGCATTTATTCTAACCATAGGAGAAGAATCCATGAGAGACTCTTTTAACACCTTTAAAACTCTTTTATTATTGATATTAAGCTTTCCCAAAGCTTCAACGATTCTTTCTTTAAGGAATGAAAACTTGTCCCAAAGCCCCTGCTTTGACTCCATAATAGCGACTAAAGGATCTATAGCACTTTCATCTCCTAAAAGTCCAAGCGCGAACGTGGCAGATTCTTTCACATAAACAGATTTCTCATCTTCATCCTTTACAACATTAATTAGCGGCACAACAGCGAATTTATCCCCGACACGCCCTAGGGCATCTGCGCACGCTAAACGAATTTTGTAATTTTCCTCTTTATTATTAAGACAGTATAACAAAGCTCCGACTGTTGAAGTATCTTTATAATTAGAAATAGCTTTGGCACACAAAACACGGGTATTTATAAACTCATCAGCATCCTCACACTCAATATTTTTAAGCAAAAGAAGATCAATTAAAATAGAGAGTGTAGATTCAAACCTATATTTATCTGCAAGTCTTATAACTCCAGATAATATTTCAGGGTTTTTCACATTCAAAAGTATATAATTATAGATTTCAATAAGCTCTCCGGCTTCATAAAACTCATCTAATCCAGCAATATTATTGATAACAACCTGCGGTGATTCTTTACCCGCACCGCAATCTTCTAATATAGCACTAAAATCCAACACCTTATTCACCACAAAAATAACATACAATAAAAATCCGGATTTAGCAATTATTACTGATTTTTAGAAAATGATACTTAATATTTCTTTACATTTTGTAAAAAAAAGGCAATTTCTAAAAACTGAAATACTTTATATATACATAAGCAGATTATAAAGGATAAGATTATGAAAGAAGAAGAATTAAACGCTACAATGTCAGTAATCGCAGACCCAATAAACAATGTTTATAAAATTGAATCAAGAAAAGATGAAGAAGAAATCAGAAGAATTTGCAGAATTTTTGCAATTGCTGATAAACAGGCAAACAAACACAAAATGCTTTCAATCAAAAATCTTGCAACATTTAGACTTGTTTTGAGTAATAACTAATCGAAATTATAAATAGCGAATGCGCCTGATAAAAATATCAGGCGCATTTTGTTAACTTTTGTAACAAATTTATCTCTTTGTGAAATCACATCTTTTTTAAATACTTTATATATATGTAAGATTTAAAAAATAAAAAAGATGGTGATGAAAAATGGCAAACACAGCAGCTTTATTAGGAAACTTATTAAATACTAACGCAGACATTAACTATTACACACAGCAGTCTATCTTCTGGAACGCTAAGTATGAAGCTAACTCTGCTAAACTTGAAAAACAAGTTAAGTATGAAGAAAAATGGCAGAATGCTTTTGATTCAGCTATTGATAATACAAAGGAATTAAAAGCTGGTGGTGTTACTGTAAAAGCAGGTAACAACAATGAAATGATAGCAGATGCTTATGCACACGCTAAAGTTAAACAATATGATGAAGAATTGTCAATTGAACTTGCAGACTTAGATATTGAATACGATACAATGGTTACAATGTATGACACAATGTTAGAGCAGTTGAGAGCTCAACAGGAAAGCGAAAAGACTGCAACTTCTACAGCAGCTCAAGACACAGGTTTATTACAATCATAATAGTAGGGGTAAATGATATTCAATTCATTTACCCGCCTAATAAACCTTTGAGGCATTGTACATTAAAGAAGCAATGGTCATTGGCCCAACCCCTCCAGGTACGGGTGATATGTACCCCGAAGACGGTGATACAAAATCAAAATCTACATCACCGGTCAACTTCCCGTTGGCGTCACGGAAAATCCCAACGTCAACTATACAAGAATTATTCCTAACCATCTTACATCTTACAATCTTTTTACCCACCGCAGATATCAAGATATCGGCGGTTTTTATTTTGTCTTCAAGATCTTTTGTATAAGAATGGCAGAGTGTAACAGTTGCATTCCGTCTCAAAAGCATTTGCGCCATAGGTTTTCCCACAATATTTGAGCGTCCTAATACAACTGCATCTGCTCCCTCTATAGGAATTTTATACTCGTCAAGCAGCATGAGAATTCCCTGTGGAGTTGCAGGGTAAAAATACGGCTCAAGCCCGATTGCGAGTTTGCCGACATTTTCAGGCGTAAACCCATCCACATCTTTCTTTGGAGAAATAGCCTCTACAATTTTATTTTTATCAATATGTACGGGTAGCGGAAGCTGTACTAAAATTCCTGTAACATCTTCATCATTATTCAAATCTCTAATTATCGTTAAAAGCTCTTCTTCAGAAATGCTGGCATTTTTTTCAATAACTGTCGATTTTATACCAACTTTTTCAGCAGCCTTCTTTTTATTATTAACATAAACCTTGCTTGCCGCATCATCACCAACTAAGACTACAACCAAATGCGGGACTTTAGCTAAGGTAGAGAGTTTCGTCCTTACCCCCTCTAAAATCTTTTGAGAAACAGCTTTTCCATCTAATAATATCATCTATTCTCCTGTGGTAAATTTAACCTAAAATAAAACTGTTTTACAGCATCATTAACGATTACAGATTTCCTGTCAAGAGTTCCCAAGGCTAATTTTTCATCAAAAGGAATAGTTCCCAGAACATCTACATCTGCATTTCTGAGCTCTTCTGCTATAAGGCTGATATTCTCATCTTTAACCTTATTTATAACCACTCCCATTTGTCCGCCAACGGCATATTTCGCTGAAAACTCGCTGATTCTTTTTGCAAGATGCAAAGAATCAATTGTCGGGTTAGCAACAATTACGGTTAAATCAATATCGCTATCAACAAGCTGATTCAGATATTTTAAATCAAACTCACAATCAAATATAACAAAATCGTATCTGTCAATGAGCTTTTGGCAAGCATCATTAATCTGTCCGGTAATCGGGCATCTGCAATCCTTAGCACCAACAAACCAGGAAACAATTATATCGACATTATCAGATAAATTGACAATAATATCCTCAATTGCCCACTCAACATATTCGTGCTTAGTCATTCCCTGAGGAATTCCTGTCTTATATTCATGCTTACCGCTTCTTATGCCATAAATAGTATTCCTAATATCCAGCCCAAAAGAATGCCCGAGTTCGCCTGTTAAATCGTTATCAAAAAGCAAAATTGATTTATCCGGAAAATTCTCCTGAAGAGCATTCAAAAATGCTTTAGTAATCGTTGTCTTTCCGCTTCCGCTTTTTCCTGTTACAGCTATTTTTATACTCAATATCTTAAACCTCTTTTCTATAATTTTACCATAAAAAAATGGCGCGGACTTTAGTCCGCGCCATCATATATCTCTCTTAATTATTCCTTATCTGACTTTTCTTCACCACCAACAAGAAGATCAGGAGCTCCAAACATACCTTCTATTTCTTCCAAAATAGCAGATGGTTTTCTAGCCTGATTCCTTTGTGCAGCACGTCTTTGAGCTTCTTTATCACGTTCTTCGCTTGCGCAAGAAAGATGATAGAAACCAGTACCGGCAGGGATTAGACGACCGATGATAACGTTTTCTTTCAAACCTCTCAATAAGTCTTTCTTACCTTCTACTGCTGCTTCTGTAAGGATTCTTGTTGTTTCCTGGAATGAAGCGGCTGAAATAAAGCTTTCAGTGTTCAAAGAAGCTTTTGTGATACCTAATAACATATATTCACATGTTGCTTCCTGACCGTCATGTTCTCTAACAGCCTTGTTTTCATTTTCGAAAGTTTGAACCTCAACCAGCTCGCCCGGTAATAAGTTAGTATCACCAGAATCAACAACACGAACCTTCTTAGTCATCTGGCGAACAATAATTTCGATGTGCTTATCAGCAATTTCTACACCTTGAGAGCGGTAAACACGCTGAACTTCATCTACTAAGTATTGTTGAGCTTCTTCAGGACCGCAAAGTCTGATTACATCGTGCGGGTTCAAAGGACCGCTTGTTAAAGGCTGACCTTTTTTGATTTTTTGTTTATTTTGAACCACGATACTTGCATCGATTGCAAACTTAATTTCAGTTCTACTTCCGCCTTCAGATACCAAGAACAATCTCGGAACATCATCTTCGATTTCGATTTCAGCAACACCGTCAGTTTCGGCTAAAATAGCACAATCTTTTGGTTTTCTAGCCTCAAGCAGTTCTTCTACTCTCGGAAGACCTTGAACGATATCGCCCGTTTTTTCTCTTTCGAATACTAATGTTGCAAGCATATCACCTCTTAGAACAAGAGACCTTTCTTCTACCTGTAACATAGTACCTGGGCTGATTAAGTAAGGACGACCGTTTCTGATTGTAACAGAATTTGCACTTACATCAATTATCTTACCTGAAACAGTTGCAACCTCTCCTGAATCTGCAAGCGGAGTATCAAGTTTAATAAAGTTTCCTTTCTTTACAGAAGGTTTAGATTTTGTTTCAATAACTGTCTCATAATTAGCACAGTTAAGGAGTAGTCTTCTTGACTCACCTTCTTCATTCTTAATAGATGCAATACCATCATTAAGAGCAAGAACTTCAGTCTTAGCAATAGGTGTCTTAGGCTCAATTACCTGACCGTTATCAACAAGAAGCTCTGTCTGCAGAGAGTTGTTCATATTAGAAGTACCCTCTAATTCACGACGAACAATTAATGTTTCAAGAACAACTATCTTCAATTCACCTTTATCGTCAAGTTCTACAAGACCTTTTAAGTGTGATAAGTATCCTTGCATTTGAAGAACTAAACTTGTTCTTGTTAATGTTGCACCGTCCAAGTTTCTTACTCTAGCACCGTCTTTGTACTGTAGTTGTGTTACAGGAACGATGTTGATTAATTCATCTGTTGTATTGAATTCAATTGACACATCTTTTTGTTCAATAAACATTGGCTGAACCGGCCTTACAAGAATTTGTATTGGCTTATCTTCTAATGATTCTTCTTCAAGAGATGATGTATCAATTTCTTCATCTAAATCATCGATATCTAAATCATCAAAATCCATTTCCATTATAGTAACAATAGAAGTTTCTTTTGCTTTGATACCTTTTGCAATTACAGTACCGGCTTCTACAACAGAACCTTCTTCAACCTTAAGTTCAGAAACACTCGGTAAAGTATGTACTTCACCAGGTCTAATAGTTACTTCATGTATAACTTCATTAAATTCTTTAAATTCAACAATACCGTCAATATGGCAGTACACATCTTTTACAACTTCAGTACCTGCTGTAACGAATGTACCATTATCAACCATCTTGAGAGATGAATCTTTATTAACCTGATGAACTTCTTCCGGTACAAATACGATATTACCAGGTTTTGTAACTATCTGATTATCATCAACTTCAATATCTACATACTTGATTTCACCAGATGAAGTTACAGAACACTCATCATCGATTAGCTCAGCAATAATCATGCCATTTTCTACTGTTGTATCAATAGGAGCTTTTACTATGTACTTTTCACCGGTTTTCTTAACAGTCCAGAGCTGTTCTTTCTTGGTCTGTTCAAATGAAGCATTTGCAGGTGTTAAAGATGCAATTACAATAGTAATTTCTTTACCATGAACAATCTTATTTATTTTGTTCTTACCAGACTTAATAGTTTCTACTTCTAAGTCTTCTGCATATCTTACTTCTCCGCCATGTTCAGATATCATAATAGTCTCAGCTAACTTATCACCAGCTTTAACTTTCTGTTCATCTTTAACAAGCACCTTTGAACCGCCCGGAAGGTTATAGACATCACCGCCGATAATCCACACAATACCGTTTTTGTTTGCAGTTCTTGAAATGTTTCCCTGCCTGTCTTTCTTTTCATCGGCAACGAAGTCTTCAAACAATACAACACCTGACATATCAGCATTGATATCCTTTGTAGCCTTTTCAGTAAGACGTCCGCTGTCATTTGAATTTGGTTTGTATTCAGCAAGTTTAAAGTTCTTATCAATCTTCATTCCATCTTCAAAGAATACAGTAGCACCTGCAGGAATATGATAAGAAGTTGATTTCTTGCTTTCTTTAACTTCAATATCAGCTTCATAGATAGAAACTCTTACAACATCACCGTGACGTGTTCTTAACTCTCTTGTTTTAAGTTTTGAAGAAACAGTACCAGCCTCAGTTGCATGGATTTCTCTTGTAGCTTCTTTTACACCAACAGCACCACCGGTGTGGAATGTTCTCATTGTAAGCTGTGTACCAGGTTCACCGATTGACTGTGCTGCGATAATACCAATTGCTTCACCTACATCAACCAATTTTTGAGTTGTCATAGCCCAGCCGTAGCATTTTTGGCATACGCCGTATTCAAGACCGCAGGTTAGACCTGAACGAACTTTCAATTCCTGAAGATTCAAGTGAGAAATCTTCTTAATATCTTTTCTGTCTAATGTAGTATTTTTAGCAACTAATAATGTTTTGCCATCTTCATCATATATATCTTCTGCAACGGTTCTTCCCAATAATCTGTCGATTAGAGGAACAATTATATTATCACCGTCACAGATAGGTTTCATATTAATATATTTATCAGTACCGCAATCAACATCACGGATTATAACATCTTGAGCTACGTCAACCAAACGTCTTGTCAAATAACCTGAGTCAGCTGTTTTAAGAGCTGTATCAACCAGCCCCTTACGAGCACCGTATGATGAAATAATGTATTCTGTACAAGAAAGACCTTCTTTAAAGTTTGAAGTAATAGGCAAGTCGATAATCTGTCCCTGTGCGTCTGCCATCAAACCTCTCATACCGACAAGCTGTGATACCTGTGATAAGTTACCTCTTGCTCCGGAGAATGCCATCATATATACAGGATTTAATTTATCAAAGTTTTCAACAACCTGTTCTGTCAATTTTGCTGTTGTTTCAGACCAGGTGTCAATAACCTTTGTATATCTTTCTACTTCTGTAATTTCACCTTTTAAGTAACGGTTTGTTGATTTTTCAATTTCTTTTTCAGCTTCCTTAAGCAATTCCTTCTTTGATTCAGGTACGGATAAGTCTGCAATAGAAATTGTTACACCTGATTTTGTTGCATACTTGTAACCCAAATTTTTAAGAGTATTAGCAAGTTCTGCTGTCTTTGCACCGCCGTATTCAAGATACATTTGGGAAAGAAGCTTCTTCAAACCGCCTTTATCCATTTGTTTATTAATAAACGCCGGAGTTTGTTTTGCATGTGTATAAGTATTTTCCATTTTATATTTCCTTTTATTCTTTTACTTAAACTAGAGCTGATCTAACGGCTTCATTAAATATAATTCTGCCGACAGTAGTTTCGATTCTCTTACCCTTTTCATCACGAACAACAATCTTATCGTGAAGTGTAATTACCTTAGCCTCAAGAGCTGATATCGCATCTTGGAAGCTGTAGAAATAACCTTGAACTTCTTGTTCAGGATTTTTCATAATTGTAAGGTAATACATACCCAAAACCATGTCTTGAGAAGGTGTAATAATCGGTTTACCATTAGCAGGAGCAAGAATATTGTTAGTAGCTAACATAAGCATTCTTGCCTCAGTTTGCGCCTCAATAGAAAGCGGTACGTGAACAGCCATTTGGTCACCGTCGAAGTCAGCGTTGAATGCTGTACATACAAGCGGGTGAAGCTGAATAGCACGGCCTTCTACAAGTTTAGGTTCAAACGCCTGAATACCTAATCTGTGCAAGGTTGGAGCACGGTTTAAGAGTACAGGGTGACCGTCAATTATTTCTTCTAATATATCCCAAACTTTTGCGTCAGAACGTTCAATCATTTTCTTTGCAGATTTAATGTTTTGAACAAATCCTCTTTCAATAAGTTTATTAACTACAAATGGTTTAAATAATTCTATAGCCATTTCTTTTGGAAGTCCGCACTGGTTAAGTTTTAATGTCGGACCAACTACGATAACAGAACGGCCAGAATAGTCAACACGTTTACCTAACAAGTTCTGACGGAAACGGCCTTGTTTACCTTCGATAATGTTAGATAAAGACTTCAATGCTCTGTTATTTGGACCGACAACGGTTCTTCCGCGTCTTCCGTTATCAATAAGAGCATCAACAGCTTCCTGCAACATACGTTTTTCGTTTCTTACGATAATTTCAGGAGCACCCATTTCCAACAATCTTTGCAAACGGTTGTTTCTGTTAATAACACGTCTGTATAAATCATTCAAATCTGATGTAGCAAA
>CALUSZ010000203.1 GCA_944323495.1 Candidatus Gastranaerophilales bacterium | reverse complement strand
TTTTTAGATTTTACAATCTTACAAATTTTTTCAATAGTTTCCATTGATAGGGATTTTCTTGTCGAATACCCTTTAGAGCGCTGGATTAGAACCATTGTGACTGTTTCATCAACCATTTTTTCAATTCGGTCAAAATCTATTTCCATGCCATTGATAAGCGGAACTTCATCGTACAGAACGCCGTTTCCGATAAGTGAAGCCCTTTTGGTTTCTTCATCTCCTGCAGTTCCTATTACTTCCTGCATTGTATCATAAGGAGCTCCTGCGATAGATAGAAGCTTGTCGCCGTATTTCAAGTTCCCGAATAGGGCGCAGGCAAGAGTATGGGTGCCTGATGCAAAATGAATTCTTACGAGCGCTTTTTCCGCGCAAAAAACCTGTGCAAAAACCCTATCCAGAACTTCCCGCCCCAAATCATCATGACCGTAACCGGATACGGTATAAAAATGTTCCGGGGCTACTTTGTTATCATAAAACGCCTTTAAGACTTTACGCTGATTGAAGTCTCTAATTTCATTTATCCCTTCAAACTGTTTTTCTAAAAATTTTTCGGCTTGTTTAAAATCGTATTCCATAATACAAAAATCATATAGCACCCATAAAAATTCGTCAATTGGAGAATTTATTTGCTAAATATCCATATTAAGCTTTAGTATGAAGAAATTTTTGTTCTTATTTTGTTTAGCAATAATTCCGGTTTTTGCGTATGAGGTTTATACTCCTGAAAATTATGATTACAAAAACAGCGGAGATAAACTTCTTTTTGTAGTTGATTATTCTAATAGTATGGGAGAATATCTGGAGCACAAAACCAAGGCTAATCTTGTAAAAGAGATGATGATGCGTACTCTTCCGGAGATTTCTCCGCAGACGAAGGTCGGTTTAAGGGTTTACGGCCATACGTGTAACCTTCTTGCGTACAATGCCTGCAGGAGTTCGGAATTAATTACGCCGTTAGGGTTTGCAAATGCAGATACAATTCTTAGCGAAATGACAAAATTAAGACCCAGAGGTATGACGCCGATTACGTATTCTTTAAAACAAGCGGTAAAAAAAGATTTAGAGGGGCTTGACGGGATAAAACATATTATTCTGCTTACGGACGGCGGCGAAAATTGTGATGAGAGTCCTTGTGATTATTCGATAGAGCTTATGAAAACAAGACGTGATATTAAGATTGACGTAATTGCGTTTAATGTTCATGATAAAGACGACCTTGCACAATTGCAGTGTACTGCAGACGTAACGGGTGGCAGGTTTGTTGAGGCGGATACAAAAGCGCAGCTTTTCAGGTCAATGGAAGAGATGGTGCTTCCTCATAAAGATGTGGAGGCAAAGATTTATACCGGAGAGTAATTTATGTTAATATGTTTTTATGATTAAGAAAATTTTGATTTTTCTAATAAATATTTATCAAAAATTTTCATCTTTGACACCTCCGAGATGTCGTTTTTATCCGACCTGTTCGGAGTATATGAAAGGGGCTGTTATAAAATACGGTGTGATTAAGGGGGTATGGCTGGGGCTAAAGAGAATATGCCGCTGCCACCCTTTAAACGAGGGCGGATATGACCCTGTACCGTAAGTGGCCGGTTTGTAAGAAAGGGATTTAGATAATGATAATAATTTTCTCCGG
Organism: Candidatus Gastranaerophilales bacterium; assembly: GCA_944323495.1. Next base: position 5,293 of record CALUSZ010000203.1, on the reverse strand, counting down.
TAAACAATATTCAGGCAAGGATACGGCTGCAAAGATTTTGATGGAAGCGATGCCGGATTTCAGACGCTGTGCAATGGGAGATATTATTAAGATAGAATATGCCAAACAACACAACATAACTGTTGAAGAGATTGAAGCTAATAAGGCTGAATACCGCGGGGGGTTGATTGATTTGGGTAATTGGGGCAGAAGTCAGAGTCCTGATTACTGGATAGAAAAGATTATTGCACAGGAAGGTAATATCGTTGTAACAGATGTGCGCATAAAGCATGAGTATGAAGTCTTTAAATCAGCAGGGGCAGTTTCTATAAGGGTTGAGGCTTCAAGAGAAATCCGCGAAAAGAGAGGCGGAAAGCTTGTCGGAGAGGACGATGTTACAGAAGTCGATTTAGATGATATTCAGGATTGGGATTTTCTACTCGACAATAACAAGGATTACGAAACATTGAGAAAAAATGTTCTAAAAATTGTTGAAAAACTGCGTTAAGCATTCTTTACCTCCTTTTGGGGTTCCGTGGTTTGTGCAAGCATTTGGTTATTATTGTTATTTTTAGGATAAATTAATCTGTTTATACCGCTTCCCATCAAGCTGAATATTGCGCCGGTTACGGAGCCGTATATCAAGCTTTTGACACCTGAGAATAGCATTGCAGTTAAGGCAATAGATGTTCCGACACCTGCTATAGCCGGAAAACCGGCAGTAATAGCGTTTGAAATTCTTTCTTCTTTAGAATGCGCTGTACTTACTGCAATTCCGCTTAAGCCGACCATTGCAAGTCCTGATAAAATATCAGTCGGTGCTCCGCCTATCATTAAGTCGCGTTTTTTGTCAAAATAGCCGACTGTTTCGCTAAAGTTTGCCTTATGGAGAGATTTATCAGCCTTGTTCAGTTTTTTACCGAGCAGTAATGCTTCGTCTTTACTCAGATACGGAGTGAGTAAATCCGCAACTTCATTGAACTTGCCTTTTGTTCCCTGAATGTCGCCCACAAGAGAGCTGACAACCGCCTGACCTTCTTTTTCAAGCCTGTTGCGCTCCGGCATAAGCATATCTTCTGCCCAGAAGGACATATTATCTTTGATAACTTTCTTTCTGCTACCATTACCTGAAATCAGGTCTTTCGCGTATTGCTTGTAGCGCGGTTTTAAGTCAGACTCAAGGTTGGACATAAGATTCTCTTGAACCTTTAATCTTTCAAGTGTTTTAGTGTCAGAAAAATATTCTTTAGCGGTTTTAATTTCTCTTAGTTTTTGATCTAAAATCCGCTGTTTATCAATCGGAAGTTTATCTTTGTAATATTTTGCCAAATCTTCAAAAGCATCAAGTTTATTCATGGCACTTTTGTAATTCATCTGAACAGTGTGTTTGCTTACTTTATCAAACCAGTTAGTGATGGATTTATGTATAGGCGCCATAGGGGTTCTAAAGATGGAATCACATTTTTTTAGTATATTTTGGGCTGTTTTATTTTTAACTTTGCCAAAAGTTTTTTCTTCCGTACAAAGCCATTTAAATCCGATGTCTTTTCCGGCGTTCAGGGTGTTTGTAAATTGAAATACATCCCCGACACCCTTCCAGAATTTGGACATTGAATTATAGAATTTACTCTTAACTGTGTCGCCTTGATTTTTTTGAGCTTTTGTTCCGGCTCTATGTGACATCATCTTTAATTTGTTAATAAGTTTGCCTGAGAATTTCGGGTTTAGAAGTGCTACAATACCGGATAATACAAGAACTGAACTGCCGACAGCGATTGCGGTTTTATGTGATTTTTTATGTTCGTTCTCTTCCTCGGTTTTTACGAATGTATCAACTGTGGTATTGATAGCATTTTCTACTGTTTTAATTGGTTTAGAAATTATAGCTGGAGCAGAAGATGTGTTGTTATCTTCCCGAAAACTTACGGGAGATGCATATTGCGGACGAAATAAACCATTATAATTTCCATATGTCATAACAATATTACCTTCTAACCTGCTACAATTATATAAAGTATAGTTTATAAAAAAAATTGCCAAATATTTAAGTTTTATTAAGATATTTTGCAGTTATAATAAGAGAATGGGAAAAGGATTTACACAAGTTTTTTGGCAGTCGGTTCTTACAGGTTTGCTCTCGGGCCTGATTGTTGTGTTATTCAGGGTTGGAATTGAAAATATTTTCCAATTTATAATGCTGCATTTTTATTCTAATCCTATATTGTTTCTTATAATAATTACTTTAGGCGGTTTAATATCAGGGCTTTTGGTGTACAAATTTGCGCCGGAGACCTCCGGAAGCGGGATTCCGTATGTTAAGATGTCGCTTTTAAGAAGCGGTAAGATGATAAGAGTAAGGACAATTTTTGTTAAATTCTTTGCCGGTTTGATTGGTATAGGTACAGGGCTTTCACTGGGGCGCGAGGGCCCGAGTGTTCAGCTTGGTGCCGGAGCAGGGTCGCTTGTAGGAAAGATGTTTAAACTCAACGGCAACAATAGGGATAAGCTTATAGCATCAGGTGCCGGTGCTGCAATCGGGGCAACGTTTAATGCGCCTATTGCGGGAACATTGTTTGTTCTGGAAGAATTGACACACAAGTTTACGCCTTCCATGCTTTTTCCTGTGCTGGCTGCAACTGTTTGCGCGTCTACGATTGCAAGATATTTCCTTGGGGTTAATCCGGCTTTTAATATTACTCTGCCTGCAATAAATACTACGCCGGTGCTTATTGCTGCTTGTATTGTTCTTGGGCTTTTAGCAGGTGTTTTAGGGGTGGTATTTGCAAAAGTAATCTTTGAGTTTAATAATATTTATTCAAAGATAAATATTCCCGCGTATTGCAAGCCTGCTCTTGCAGGATTTATAACCGGCTGTTTCGGATTGTTGGTTCCTTATATTTTATCTTCCGGCAACGGGGCTGTCGGAATGCTTCTTGAAAATAAATTTACTATTTTGATGGTTCTGGTTATTTTCTTACTAAAATTTATTATTACGCCAATATGTTTCTCATCTGGAGCTGCCGGAGGAATATTTCTTCCTATGCTTATGCTCGGCTCGTTTTTAGGATATATGACGGGATTTATCTTTAATCATTTTGGGGCTGATTTAAACCTTTTAGCAATGGCATCACTTGGTATGGCGGGATTTTTATCCTCAACAGCCAGAACTCCGATTACGGCAATAGTTATGGTATTTGAGATGACCGGCGGGTATGAATGTATATTGCCTTTAATGCTTACAGCGGCAGTGGCTGATTTAACCGCACAAAAACTCAATCACAAGCCGATTTATGCAAAACTTGTTATTAATCAATATAAAAATGCGGGCGGAAGCCTCGCGGGAGATGTTCCGGTAAAAGATGCCATGACAAAAGGGGTAAGACAGTTTAGCGAAGATACTCCGATAGATGTGATTTTGGAGGTTATGAATCAAGAAAACCACAATGCATATCCGATTGTAGATATTAGGGGAAGGCTTGAGGGAATTATTACAAAATCTGATATTGAAGATGCTCTCGGAGCTTTTGGAAATAAAAAAATTATCAAAGCCGGACAGATTCTTGACACCAATCCTGTTACGGTAAAGCCTGATGAAGATTTGTATACTGCATATTACAGGCTCCATGAAAACTCTTCCGAGTGGGCGTTTGTAGTTGATGAGGATAAAAAAGTTCTGGGAATATTAACAAGAAAAGATATTTTAAAATAAAGATTTCAAACGGTCGCGTATCATTTTCATCTCTTCTCTGGTTAAGTATTTGGAAAACCTTAAGAATTCCTGCATAGCATCTTCATCTGAGTACGCTCCGCGCTCGACTTTTTGTATCCATTCTCTGACTTCTCTCGTAATCATACGGCCTGAAACCTCAAAACATTTTCTCCGTCTACATTAACACTCTCATTCCACATATAAGCGGGTCGAGCCCAGATATCGCCTTTTTCTATATTCTGATAAACAATCATATCTTCCCCTGTTTCAGAGTGTTTAGCAAGGGCGATAATTTTATACAAATTGCCTTTGTAATGCCTGTATATTTTACCGGTGATTATTTCCTGCATGGCTGAAGTATAACATGAATTATTAAAAAAATGTTTATTTTTTAAGATTTATTTAAAAACGGTGGTTTAATGATATTAGATTAAATAGTGGCTTATAAAAAATAAATAAGAAAGGATGTTAAAAATATGGCTAAAACAATTGGTATTGACTTAGGTACAACAAACTCGGTTGTAGCTGTTATGGAAGGCGGTAAACCTACTGTTATTGCTAACGCGGAAGGTATGAGAACAACTCCTTCCATCGTTGGTTTTACAAAGACAGGTGAAAGATTAGTCGGTCAATTAGCAAAAAGACAGGCTATTTTGAACCCTGATAGAACAATTGCTTCTATCAAAAGACATATGGGCGAAGATTATAAAAAGAATATTGACGGAAAAGATTACACTCCGCAAGAAATTTCTGCAATGATTTTAAGAAAATTGGCAGATGATGCGAGCAAATATTTGGGTGAAAAAGTAACATCAGCAGTTATTACAGTTCCTGCATATTTTAACGATGCTCAAAGACAGGCAACAAAAGACGCAGGTAAAATTGCTGGTTTAGACGTACTTCGTATCGTAAACGAACCGACAGCAGCTGCTCTTGCTTATGGCTTAGAGAAAGATAAACCTGAAAAAGTTCTTGTATTCGACTTAGGCGGTGGTACATTCGATGTATCAATCCTTGAAATCGGCGACGGTGTTCACGAAGTTCTTTCAACTTCAGGTGATACTCACTTAGGCGGTGATGACTTTGATAAAAAGATTATTGACTGGATTTGCGAAGAGTTCAAAAAACAAGAAGGTATCGATTTAACTAACGATAAACAGGCTATGCAGCGTATTAAAGAAGCTGCTGAAAAAGCAAAATGCGAATTGTCATCAGTAGTTGAAACAACAATCAATTTGCCGTATATCACAGCTGACGCCAACGGCCCGAAACACCTTGAACTTTCTCTTACAAGAGCAAAATTCGAAGAACTTTCTCACGACTTGTTGGAAAGATGTAAAAAACCTGTTGAACAGGCACTTTCTGATGCAGGTTTAAGCAAAAATGATATTAACGAAGTAGTTCTTGTCGGCGGTTCAACTCGTATTCCTGCTGTTCAACAGTTAGTAAAAGCTTATACAGGTAAAGATCCTAACCAATCAGTTAACCCTGATGAAGTAGTTGCGGTTGGTGCTGCTATTCAGGCCGGTGTACTGGCAGGTGAAGTTAAAGATATCGTACTTCTTGATGTAACTCCTCTTACACTGGGTATCGAAACATTAGGCG
>CALUSZ010000202.1 GCA_944323495.1 Candidatus Gastranaerophilales bacterium | reverse complement strand
GAAAGAACTTCTGTAACTTCATGAGGCGGATAACCTGTCTGTACAATTCCGTCTTTTGACGGCTGAACAGGGATTATTGTATCCAAAGGCGCGTGTGAAATTATAACTCCGGCCGCGTGTGTACCTGTTCCGCACTTTAAGCCTTCGATTGCCATTGACATGTCTATAAGCTTTTTAAAGCTTACACTTTTACCTGTTTCCGGATTAGGAATCTGGTAATCCTCATCATATAATTTTCTAAGTTCAGAACCCTCAACTTGAATAGCGTCTTTTATCCATTTTGCTTTTGGATTTGTTGCCTGAGCTAACTCTATTGCCGGTTCAATCAAACCTGTAAGTCTGTTACTTTCTGCAAACGGAACTTTTAGAATACGTGCGACACCTTTAAAAGCTGCCTTTGGTGCATAAGTAGAGAATGTAATAATTTGGCAGACTCTGTCCTCACCGTATTTTTGAGTAACATAATCAATAACCTGACGTCTTTTTTCAATACAAAAGTCAATATCAATATCAGGCATTGTGAAACGTTCTTCGTTTAAGAATCTTTCAAACAACAGATTATGCTTTATAGGATCCAAATCCGTTATTTCAAGCGCATACGCAACAACGCTTCCCGCAGCCGACCCCCTTCCGGGGCCGACAGGAATATTATGGGTTTTTGCATAATGAATAAAATCCCAAGTGATAAGGAAGTATGCCGGAAATCCCATTTTATTAATAACCCGCAGTTCATAATCTACGCGCTCTTTAAGCTCCGGAGTTATTTCACCGTAACGTTTTTTTAAGCCTTCATACACAATATGCTCAAGATAAGTCTCGTTTGTATAGCCTTCCGGCACATCATAATGAGGAAGCGGCGCGTTTCCAAGCTCAATTTCAATATGGCATTTTGCGGCGGCTTCTTCAGTATTTTTTACGCACTCTTCAAATGTCTCATCGTCCATCCATGAGAAAGCTTTGCGCATTTCTTCTTTTGACTTGATATAAAACTCATTATTCGGAAAATGAAAGCGGTTAGGATCGTCCTTATCAGCATTTGTCTGCAAGCATAATAGAGAATCCTGCGCATCAGCGTCCTCACGCCTTAAGTAGTGTGAGTCGTTTGTAATAATCATCTTAATCCCGAGCTCTTTTGCAATTTTTATCAAATCAGGATTTGTCCGCTTCTGTTCTTCAAGATTATGGTCTTGAAGCTCAATATAATAATCATCGCCAAATAAATCTTTGTACCTTTGCGCAGTCTCTTTAGCCTTATCATATTCCTGTTTTAAGAGATGCTGTAATACTTCTCCGCCAAGGCAAGCAGAAGCGCATATCAAGCCTTCATGGTGTTCTTTTAATAAATCAAAATTTATTCTCGGCTTATAGTAAAATCCTTCGCACCAGGCCGTAGAAACCAGCTTAATCATGTTTTTATAGCCGACAGAATCTTTACATATCAAAATCAGGTGATAAAGCGGATTATTGTTATTATCATGAACATGAATATCGCCATCATGAACATAAAATTCACACCCGATAAGCGGATTTATACCGGCTTCTTTAGCTTTTTCATAGAATTCAATTGCTGAATACATAACCCCGTGATCAGTAACCGCAATTGCCGGAAGTTCATTATCTACCGCATATTTAACCAAATCCCCTATTCTTATTGTTCCATCAAGAAGTGAATACTCTGAGTGGATATGTAATGGTATCAATTTCGACATATTATAAATCTAGCACATAAACATATTAACGTTTGTAAAATTTTATTTTAAAACATTTAATACAAAATCCAGAGCGCCTTGCTGTTCCTTAAAAACATTTATACAAGCCTCTGATGTTTTTTGGTAAAAAGTTTCATCTGATAAAAGCTTGTCCGCGGTATTAAATAACTCTTCCTTCGTTTTTACCACAAATCCGGCACCTGCGTTTTGAATAATTGCGTAAATGTCTTTAAAATTATTGATAGAAGGGCCTGATATAACAGGTTTTCCAAATATTACAGCCTCAAGCGGATTATGTCCTCCTGTTTTATTAAAACTTCCACCTATAAATGCAATATCAGCAAAAGCAAAATTTTACCCAGCTCACCCATAGTATCAAGTATCATAATATCATTATCTGCTAAAGACGCTCCTGTTGATCGGAGACAATAGGTTTTTATAATAGATTTCACCTCGTCAAGTCTTGTTAAGTGTCTTGGAGCAATTATAAACTTTAAATCAGGATACTTTTCTTTTAATTTTTTATAAACATTGAAAACAATTTCATCTTCTCCAGAATGAGTAGAGGCCGCAAGAAATACTCTCCCCCCCCTTTCAAACTCAAAATTAATTTCAGGCGGGGTAATATCAAATTTCAAATTATTCATTCTTTTGGTTGTTTCAGGATTTGCGCCGAGATCTAAAAACTTATTTAAATCCTCCCTACTCTGGGTAAATATTCCGGTATAGTTCCTCAAAAGCGGCTTGAAGAAGAATTTTAGCTTCTTGTATGAACGGAAAGTTCTATCTGATATTCTCCCGTTTATTATGTACAAATTTATGCCGTGTTTCTTACATTTACCCCCGAAATTAGGCCAAATTTCTGTTTCTGCCATCAAAATATCCGCTGGTTTGACTTTATCAAGAAATCTTTCCACGCAGCTTGGAGTATCAAACGGGAAGTACGTTATTAAATCCGCTGTCTCGCCGAGCTTTTTATGAGCAATCTCCTGCCCTGTATTTGTTCCTGTTGTGACAACGATTTTTGAGTCAGGAAAAGCCTTTCTGGTTTCTTTTACAAGCTTTTCAATTGCGTTTATTTCACCGACAGAAACCCCGTGAAACATGATAACTCTTTCATTTGGCACAAAATTGCCAATATAACCGCATTTTTGTATAAATGCCTCATCAGAATATCCGGCCTTTTTATGTAATATTAAAAGCAGAGGATATATAAGTCTAAAAATCGCTTCGCTAACAAATCCTATCATTTGATACCCTCTACAAGAACATATTTTCTTCCGTCATCTATTATATTGTACTTAAGCGCTTTTACATCATCTTCCATTGCTTTATGAGGAATAATAACCAGATTATTTTCTTTATTTAGAGCCTGCTTTAACTCATTAATCCCATATTCTTTTCCGTATTCAACCGGCTTTCCGCCATAATAAATTAAAGAATACTTATGCGAAAACCTGTAGCAAGTGAGGGTCTTATTATTAGCCTTTGCATATTGAGCGTATTTTAATAAATCATCTTGACCGAATTTGTAATCAATCTTAAAGAACTTTTCCGTTCCAAATGCTGATAAACAGAGCATAAATATTACATAGGTAAAGAATACGCCTGCAAATTTTTCTTTTTTAGCAAAAATAATTGACAACAGCCCGCATAAAAATAGTAACGTAATACAAAGCGGCTTAGCCGAAGCAATATCATAATTTAGCTGGCATGGCAGATACCACCACGTATATGCAGCGGCAATTGATGCAATAATAAATATTCCGCCGATTACATAAACCGTTTTGTTAATAATTCTGCTGTATTCACCTTTTTCAATATAATTAGTCCATATATGCCCGCCAAGGCAAGCAAGTGAGGGATAAATAGGTAAGATATATGTTATTAGCTTAGTCTTTGATGAAGAGAAAAAGAGCAGTGTAAATACAGCTATAATTCCGTTATATAGCAAAAACCTTCTTGTATCTGTCATATTCTTGAATTCAAAATCTTTTTTGATAATTTTTCTTATAAGAACTGATAAAGTAGATACAATCCAAGGGAAAAATCCCCATAATATAGTAAGCAGATAGAAATAGAACGGCTGCTGTCTGCCCAAATCTTTTGACCCTAAGAAACGTGAAATATGGTGCTTCATTACATATTCATTAAAGAATAGCGGATCATGCATCTTTAACATAACAATATGCCACGGAAGTGTAATCAAGAAGAAAAGAATAAACCCGACTATAAAATATTGAGGCCTGAAAATTTCTTTAAATCTTTTGGAAACTATTGCAATAAAAAACATTGAACCAAACGGAACGACAAATCCGGGAATACCTTTTGCCATGACTGCCAGTCCTGAAAATATATAGAAAAGCCACCAGAAATATTTTTTATTCTTTTCTTCACAGAAGAAAGTAAGCATTCCAAAACAGAGAGAGAACCAAACACAGGTTGAAACAACAATATCTAAAATAGCGAATTTAGAAAGTATTAAAAACTCTAAAGAAGTTGCAAGTATAAGGGCTGAAACAACACCATAAGTTCTTGAAACGATTTTTCTTCCCATAAAATAGGTTAAAAATCCGCATAAAGTACCATATAGTGCTACAGGAAATCTTGCGGTAAACTCGGTTATCTTTCCAAATAGAGCAAAGGATAGGCATTCTCCCCAGAAATACAGCGGTGGTTTTTCAAAGAAAAATTCCTTATTAAGATACAAAGTCAGGAAATCCTTTGTATTAAACATATCTTTTGCCATAGAAACATATCTTGATTCATCAACGTCCATCAAGGCATAAGCCCAGATATTATGGAAGAATATAAAATAAAATAACACACCCAGTCCAAGCAGGGTAAATATTTCCTGATGTTTAAATACAAATTCTTTAGCCTTTTCCATAACCGCTCCCTCAAAACTGTAACGTCTATAATAATATCATAAAAAATAAAAAATCTGCCGTTTTACCGGCAGATTTTTATGTTTGTAAAATAATAGGCTAATTAGTTATTTAAGACTTATGCGTCTTTCTTGGTTGCTGCTGCGATACCAAGTCCTGCTAAAGCTAAGACTGCGGCACCGGCAAGAGCTGTCCAACCTCTGCTACCTTTTGTATATTTTTCAAGGTTCTTTTCGATAGCTTCTTGTGCAGTTTTTCTAACTTTTTCAGTATATTCTGTCTTTGTACCAAGTTTTTCTGTTACGATTTTATCTAACTCATCTTTAGAAAGTTCTTTACCTTCTAAGCCTAATTCTTTAATTTTTTCTGCTACTTTGTTTTGTACAGTTTTCAAATCAGTAGCAACCTTTTTGCCTTCTATAGCTTTCTTTGCAGCTTCTTCAGCTTTTGAAGCTATTTCTGTATCAGAAAGTGCCGGATTAGATGTTGTTGTAAAGAATTCAGGGAATTTCTTTCTAAGATTTCCTGTTGCTTTTCTAACACCTTTATCTTTATTTTCTACATTTTGCATTTCTTGTTTCAATTCAGCTAAACGCGAGTCTTGTGTCAGAATATTATCTAATTTATCAGTAATAACCTTCTTCCCTGCTTCATATTTTTTAGCAATAGTTTTTCTTGCTTCCGCCATATTATAAGCATCACGCGGACTTCCTGTAGTAGTGTATTTATCTACAATTGATAATTCAGGAGGGAATAATCTTGAACGGTCTATACCTTTTACATTATCAATTACTTTCATATCAGCTTCATAGTTAGCTGCTGTATCAAGGCCGATTGGCGATGTTACTCCGGCTTTTTTCATTAACTCATCACTTACTTTGAAATTTTTATCAAAATCACTGATTTGAGCTCTTAAGTTGAAGCGTTCTCTTGCATTACCTAACAGTTCTTCTGCAATCTTCTTCTGCTGTTCTTTTGCTTCTTTTTGAATAATATCTAATGCTTGATCATAAGTGCCTTTAGGAACTTTTACATATCCGATTAGCTTACCTGACTTATCTTTAATAATATGTAATTCCTCTGTCTTTGTTAATGCTTTTTTTATTTTTCCTATATTAGCAGGATCAGTTTCATTTTTAAATTCACCTAAACCTCTGATTTGTTCTTGAGTTAAGCCAGAAGGTGTAGGATAAATTTTATTTTCAACCTCAGTCAAAATATCATTATAAATAGATGTATCAGAGATACCGAATGGTTTAAGTATGCTTGTAAACATGCCGCCATTTTTCTTTTGTTCAAAAGCTCTAGCCGGGTTTTTGAACTTTTCAGCTTTCTTTTGAGCATTGTTATAAAGATCTGTAATTGTGCTTTCCATTGAATTATACTTAGTTTGAGCTGCAACATAATCAGCAGTTGAATGAGAGCTGCTTATAGCAGTTTCATATGCTTGTTGCAGCGGCTTATATGCCTTTTCAAATTCTGTAAAGTCTTTAAAACGAGTTGGAACACTCATTTCTGCTGCAGGTTTTATTGTAGCAGTTGTTGTAGCTTTACCACTTGAAGCTAATTTTGATTTTTCAGAATCTACTAAATTTTTTAATTCATTATCATACGCTTTCTGCGCATTAGTTAATTCGTCCTTAAGAGCTTTTTCACTATCAGGCAAATCTGTTACTGTTACTTTTGTGGTTTTATTCTCATTTTTAATCTTTTCTACTTCTGCATCGTAATTCTTTTCAGCTTCGTTAATCTTTTGAGCCTGTTCTTTGGCAGTTTCCCAATAAGTCTTATTGTCGCCGCCTTTGTCAATCTGTTTATTAAAAG
>CALUSZ010000201.1 GCA_944323495.1 Candidatus Gastranaerophilales bacterium | reverse complement strand
AATTCCAAGCGTTATCAATACTTCCGCCAGAGTAAATCCTGATTTTTTCATATAAAAGCTCTCCTATAATGTGTTACGTTGAATGTAACTTAAAACATATTGTGTTACATAATACTATAATACCACATATATCAGGGTTTGTGAACCCTTTATTTGATTTTTTATTTTGTAAAAAACATGCCTATAAATGCAATTGATAAAATGTTTAAGAATTAATCCTAACATGCAATAAGCTAACCTCTAGAGGTTAGCTTATTTTTTATCTTGCATCTTTATTTCCTATTTACCCATCGCGTAGGTTTTTACTACTGTTACAGAGCCATCAACATTTTTTCTTACTCCATTGTCCTCTTGATCATCATCAAGGTCTGCTGCATATGCTACCGGGGTATATGGTTGAGCTTTGTTAACATCTTCCATTCTTTCGTAGCTTCTTAAAACCTTAACGTTTTCATTGTCTTCCGGATCAATTATTGGATCTGGTGTCGGTTCCGGATCAGGAGTCGGCTCTATTTCTTTTTCCGGACCTACGAGATAAGTAGTATCTTCAGCTCTATTGTCATTAATATTATAGCCATTTTCGCCATTTGTTAATTCGTATGTAATTTCTTCATCACCTTTTACTGTTACTTCTTGAGCGTCACGAATATTTGTATATTTTAATTCATAATTTCTTGATGGAAAATCAACTTTTAATTTATCAGTCTTATTACCGACTTTGATTGTATTAGCATTTACATCACCTGTGATTTCAATATATTTATCAGGAGCCTCTATATTAATGTAACCTGCGTTTGCACCTGTTAATTTAACATCACCCAGAGATGAAATATTTGTTGTTGCACCATTTGGAGTTTCTATCATACTGATTGTACCTCCTGCGATATTAATATTGCCTGAAGCTTGGATATTGTTCGGAATTGGAACATATCCTTCCATTATTGCTATAACAACATCATCTACTGCATGACCATTAAATCCGCTTAAGCCGCCTAAATAACCATTTGAAGAGAACTGATATTCGTTAGCTTTAAGAACTGCATTGCCATCAGTTAACACATTCAAATTATCGGATTTTAAATTAATCTTATCAGCAGACATATCAACTGTTACCATTACATGACCATTGATTGCGTGTGCTGTTGCATCTCCGCCTACTGTAAGGCTACCATCTAAGAGTTTACCTTCTTCATAATTATAGTTACCAATATGAATGTTATTTTCAGATTCAATATTCAAATTACCACCAACGGTATTATCACCTACTACGTGAACAAAGTGTTTGTAACCTTGAGCGTTTTCGGATTTTGCTGTTGTTTTAAGATTCATATCCTTGCCAACTTGAACATTACCAACTTCTAAGAAGCCGCCGCCGTTTTCCATTGATAAGTTACCGTCAACTTTAGTATTTCTAGCATACATCAAAACTCCATTGCCTTTTACATCAACGTCCCCCTTAACATGAAGTGCTTTACCATCCGCAACGTAGTTTAAAGAAACACTATCATCTGAATCTATTTTCAAATCGCCATTAATTGTACCGCCTCCTACAGTTTTTACTGTACCTTTTTTAGATACAATATAAACATCACCGTCAATATTCACAGCTTCCATTCTTACTGCATCATTAAATCCATTTGCAATGTAATCCTGACCGTTTTCTGTAATAAGTTTCATACCGTTTTGTGTTGCGATTTCGCCCCTTATAATATCAATTGAAGGAGCAAGTACGTTAAACTCACCACCTACAGAGAAATTTGAATCTTGAATAGTAATTACACCTGCAGGAAGAGCATTAGCGACTTTTGTAATATCCATTCTGCCATCAATAAATGTTGCTGTCATTGGCTGTGTTGTAAGCATAACATCACCAGCCGCGTCAAATGTCGCACCATTAAACAACATTCCGTTCGGGTTTGAAATTATCAATTTTCCGATACCGCTATTTGCACTTATTTGTCCGTAAATTGTTGACATTCCGCTATTAACAGTATTCAAAATCGTAATACCATTTGCACCATTTACAGCGTTAAAATTTAAATTTTCACCTTTATTAATATTTAATGAATCCCAGTTTATATGAGAATTACCATCAAAATTTAAGTCTACATTACCAGTACCAACACCATCAATACCGACAAAACCGCCTTGAGCATCATTAATAACCGCACCGCCATGACCGGCTCCTAAACCTGTATCAATTGAAGCGTAAGATAACTGCATTGATGCAAATAATGTTGTTAGAACAAGTGCTGAAATTTTTTTCTTTAGACTTTTCATATATTACTCCTCATTTTTTAATCCTTGTAATATATAAAAGTATTTTTGTTTAAAAAAATTGCCTTTTTGTTACACAAATTTACAAAAAAAAGACCGGTTTCAAAACCGGTCTTTTTTTGTAATTAATTAACCATTGGAAAAGCTTTTACAACTGTTACAGAGCCATCAACATTTTTTCGAACGCCTTTATCATTCATATCATCATCGTCCAAATCAGCTGCATAAGCAATCGGAGTATAAGGTTGAGCCGCCGTCACATTTGGTTGTCTTTCGTAACTTCTCAAAACCTTAGCACTTTCATTCGGATCCGGATTTGGTGTTGGATCCGGGCCCGGACCTGGAGAATCAGGGCCTTCTGGGCCTACTAAATAAGTATTTTCACCTTTAATCTGGCTGCCCCTGTTATATCCGTTTTCACCGTTAGTAAGATCATAAGTAATTTCTTCATCACCATTGATTGTTACCTGTTCATTATCCCTGATATTTGTATATTTCAAGGTATAATCTCTTGACGGATAATCTACTTTTAATTTATCAGTTTCACCGCCTACAGTAATTGTATTTGCATGCACGCCATCACCTGTTATATTTATATCATTACCATAAGAAGTTAGATATACATTACCTGCATTTGCTCCGGTCAAAGTCATGTCGCCTTTTGATGCGATATAAGCCGAAGCTCCTGTCGGAGTATTAATTCCTGTAACCTCACCGCCTGCAATATTTATATAAGCTGGAGTCCCGACTGAATCCGGGATATGTATATAATTTTCCATTATATTAACAACTTTTTGGTCGACTGTCATATCACCGGTTTGAGTTAAACCTCCAATGTAACCATTGGCTGAAAAATCATATTCATTTGCTGTCAAAAGAGCTTTTCCATCGGTTAAAACGTTATAATTATCTGATTTTAAAGAGATCTTATTGGCACTTGTATCAATTGTTGTCATAACATGACCGTCGTGAGCGTGAGCTGTTAAATCTCCTCCAACTGTTAATTTACCATCTGCGAGTTTTTGTGTATCATAATCATAACCCCCAATATGAATATTTTGAGAAGAATCTATATTCAAATTCCCGCCTATATTTGTTTCACCTATTACGTGAACAAAGTTATTATATTTTTTATCGTGAATATCATTTTTACCAAGAGTTTTTAAATCAGCATTTCCTGTTACATTAACATTTCCGATATCAACAAAGCCGTCATTACTTGTTAATGCGACATTTCCGTTAACATCAGTATTTCTGACAAATGTCATCTCGCCGTCTGTAACGGAAGTTACATCACCGTTTATTGTAAGTCTTTCACCATTATTTTTATAATTCAAAGCTACAGAACCTTTTGAATCGACATTTACATCACCATTTATAGTACCGCCGTTAACAGTTCTTACACTGCCATCGTGAGTTTTAATATAAACATTGCCGTCAATATTTACAGCTTCAAGCTCAACACCAGGATAAAAAGTATTACCTGATGCGATATAATCTTGACCGTTTTCTGTTATAAGTTTAACACCATTATCAGCTTTTACCTGACCGCGTATAATATTAATTGCAGGTGCCAAAATATTAAACTCACCGCCTACATTAAAATTAGAATCTTGTATTTTTATCATACCAACCGGAACAGTATTAGCAATTTTTGTAACATCCATTCTGCCATCAACAAAAGTTGCTGTCATTGGCTGAGAGGTGATCATCGTATCTCCGGCTGTAGTAAAAGTAGCGCCGTCAAAAAGAACGCCATTTGGGTTGGAAATAATAAGCTTTCCAATACCACCATCAGCAGTAATCTGGCCGTATATGGTAGACATACCGCTATTAACAGTATTTAATATTGTTAAATTACTTCCTCCGTCAGTTCTAAAATTAAGAGATTGATCCTTGCCAATATTAAGCTGATCCCAAATTACGTGAGAATCTCCATTAAAAATTAAGTCAAAAGAATTATCCCCTTTAATATGATCAACATAACCGCCTGTAATTTTATCGATTACGGCGCCGCCATGTTCATTACCAAGGCCTGTATCTATCTGACCTTCAATAGCTTTTACCTGTAAAGATACAAACATTACTGCTAATAAAACTGCTGACAATTTGCACTTAATATTTTTCATACAATACACCTTCTCTTTCGACTGGGATTTTATTATACTACTAACAAAAAACCAACAGAATTTTTTTTGCCCTAATTTGTGCAAATTGTTACAATAGTTAATAATAAAAGATTTCAGAGTTAATCTTATATGCAGACTCTGTTAAAAAGTTCAAATGCTTTTTCTACTGCCAAATCCATATTGTAATATTTATATCCGCCTAAACGTCCGCAGAAATAAAGGTTCGAGATTTTTTCGGCTTCCTCGCGGTATTTTTCGTATAAAGCTTGGTTTTCCGGATTTGATACGGGATAATATCTCTCATTTTTTCCGACTTTAAATTCTTCCGGATATTCAACTGAAATAACAGTTTTATCAGACTTTTCATCAAGAAAATACTTATGTTCTGTTATTCTGGTAAAATCGTAATTGTTTGGATAATTTGTTACAACGGTTTTCTGATAATATTCCTTATCAATAATTTGTACATCAAAGTTCAAGCTTCTATATGGAAGTTCTCCGTATTTGTATTCAAAAAATTCATCAATTGCTCCGGTATAAAATATACGCTTGTAATCTTTTTCTTTCAAATTTCTGTAATCAACACCGAGTTTTAGTTCAATATTCGGATGAGAAACCATATTTTCAATCATTTTGGTATAACCCTTGAGAGGAATACCTTGATATTTATCCTGAAAATATCTGTTATCATGGCTAATATATACCGGCACTCTTGCTGTTACAGAAGGATCAATTTCCTCCGGTTTTAAACCCCATTGTTTCATAGTGTAATTCTTGAAAACATGTTCATAAATATATTCTGCAAGAAATTTCAAATCCTTATCATCATTTTCTTTAAGATTTAAAATCGGAACTTTCACACCATAGCCGTAGCGAGCAATAAGTTTATCCTCGAGTCTGTCCGCCATATTGGGCGAAAACAGTTCTCTTATGGTTGTAAGATTAAAAGGCAGAGTCACCTTCTCACCTTCTATTACGGCATTCGGCTTTAAAAAGAAATAATGCCATTTTGTAAACCTTGATAAATAATCCCAAACATCTTTATTATTTGTATGGAAAATATGCGGGCCGTATTTATGTACAGTTATTCCACTCTCTTTATCCTTGTAATCAAAAGAATTCCCAGCAACGTTCTCCCGCCTGTCTATCAAAACAACTTTTTCATCTAACTCTTCCGCAACTTTTCTGGCTAAAACGGCACCTGTAATTCCACAGCCTACAACTAAATTTTTATCCATATAACCTCACTGACTTATTAAAAGAATAACATAAAAAAACAGGTCTGTTACAACCTGTTTTAGAAATTTATCCGACGATTGCCTTATATATGAGGCTTGAAGCTTTTACTATAAAATCTTTACCTTGAGGCGCATTATACGGCCGCTGTGCCAGAATTACAACAATATATTTTTTGCCATTTGGAGCATACACAATTCCTGCATCACCAAGCATTGTTCCGATATCACCCGTTTTATGAACAAAAAGCGCACCGTCTCCAAGCCCTGCAGCTATTAATCTGTTATTTTTAACATGGCTTAAGTAATCTATTATATATTCTCTTGAATTAATATTCAAAAATCCTGGATTATCAAGGTTATAAAGAATCTTTGCCATATCTTTAGCCGTCGTTTTATTAGTGCCGGCCAAATCCGGAAGCCAGGTTCTTACATAAGTTTTAGAAATTCCCCAATCCCGAAGCCCTATATTAACATCGTCCATTCCGCCTAATTTAGACATAATCATGTTAGTAGATGTATTATCAGAGTCTTGTATCATTGTTTTTGCAAGCTGATCAAGCGTAAATTTACGTCCGCTCTGCGCATACTGCAGGCTTCCTGAGCCTGATGATTTATAATAATCCGTAAGCGTCATCTCGTCATATATAGTCATTTGTTTTGCCTCAATTGACTTAAACATTCTGACAAGAACCGGAAGCTTTATAATACTCGCGGCTGAATAAATATTGTCTCCGTTTATGTCCACATATTTTCCATTTTCATATTCCCATACATAAACAGCAGGTTTTATCATTGGATATTGAGCTGCCAAAGAAAGAAGCTGTTTTTTTAATCCGGTCATTTCAGCTGTATGATACATTGTTGTAACTTCACTATGAGTTTTTTGTATCGTAGGAGTCAGCATTAAACGATTTAAAAATAAATCATTATTTAAATAATTTGTAATAGGATTTGCTATCGCATACAAATCTGCTTCATTCATCTTTTTTATCCTGCCGTCATTTATCTGCAGATTTGGCATAGATTTTACGCCTGCAGGCAAATTGTACGGAAAAAATACATTCTGAATAAGGCGTGAAAAACTCGTTGGAAGAACAAAATACGCAAATGCTCCCAAAAAAGAAAATATAACTAATTGACGAAAAATTTCTAAAAACAGATTTCTTTTTTTCTTTTTTATTACCGGTTTATTTATAACAATAGACCGTTTCCTGTCCGGCACAACATGTAATCTTCTTTCAGGTTTTCTCGGCTGTTGTTGATATGCGTACAATTATTATCCCTCCAATATCCCGATTCAATAATAACATTATACTTATCCCTCTTACATCCTTCAAATAATGGAATTAAAAATATACTGCTAAATGGCTAGTCTGCTTAGTCAATGATAAAAACAAAAAAAATATTACTATATATAAGAAAAGGAGCCTAGTTTATGAAAAAGTTTTTAATAATATCATTTCTATTCGCCATACCTCTCATATTTCCTAACTCCGCACCTGCCCGTGCAGCTTGTCCAATAGAAGGAGGTGAAACAGTTTGCTCTCTGCCCGGGTTCAGGGAACACGTTCCTCCTGTTTATAACCCATCCGGAGATAATATAAGTGAATTTTCTGAATCTCCTGAAGCCAGATTAAAACCTGTCGACAGAAGTGATATAAGAGAACAAGCACAAAGTTTTGCTCCAACAGAAAGCGATTATAACTACAATTCAAGCTGTCAGTTCGGAGTTTGCCTTCAAAACAGAAGTAAACCGCTATTCCAGCAGGGTAAATAAAAAAGAGGGCATAGCCCTCTTTTTTATAACATATTTTTTCTGATTTTTTCTTTAGCTTTATCGATTTCTTTGATTCTTTTTTCAATATTGCTAACTTGTTTTTGTAAAGCTTTTCTTTCTGTTTTAATAAGCTTATACTGTGCATCAACATCAGCATATTTTGTTTTACAGTTTAAAAGGTCATTTCTTATATCCACCTGCGCATTATCAAGCTGTTGAATAGCGTTTTGAATATTACCATTTCCAACAGCATCACCATCTGTAGAAGAAGTATATGATACAGCTGGTTTTGTAGTTGATGTTGTAGCACTTCCATAAGCAGTATCATTAAAATCCAACGGTGTAAATGCACTTCCATCGGCAAATGCTGTTCCATGAAGTGCAAAACATAATCCTAAAGCCAGAACTAATCTCTTCATTTTTCATCTCCTATTTCAAATATAACTACATGATAGTATATTTTTATTCCTTTGACTATCCTATATTAAATGTATAATATTAGATTATGGACAAAAATTTCTGTAACAAATGCGGTGAATGCTGTAAACATATACCGGTAGATTTCGAAAAACGTCTGCTCTTTTTTGACGGGATTCAAGAGTTAAAATCCGATTTTGAGCAAATGCTTATTCCTAATTCTAAAACGAATAATATAACTTTTTGTTCATGCAAATTTTTAAAAAATAATATTTGCACAAATGCAAATAAACCAGGAGAATGTGAGCAATATCCATCTTCGCCGTTTGCTTACATTCCGGAAGAGTGCGGATATTATGGTCTTATTTTTTCTAAACTTGAAGCTGTAAAACAGCATATAAGGAAACTAAAAGAGGAAATTATACATTACCAAACCATGCTCGAGTCCGATAAAACAGTACAAAGAATTATCGACCGTCATCAGACAAGTATTGACAAGTATAAACTGTATGGTTCAGAAAACTGGTAAGTATTAACTTTTGTTACAAAAAGGCAATTATCTATCATTTATATACTTTATATAAATAAGGATATTGTCATGACTATATATAACCGATTCACAAATCTGAATATGGATTATTTATCAAACGGAATAAACCCGCAACAGAGCTGGTTTACTCCGACATTCCCGTTTATGCCTGCTTTTAACTTTAACTTTAATTCCATATTCCCATCATTCTTTTCTCCGTCATCATTTACCCTGCCTTCATTTAATTTTGATTTTTCAAAAATATTTCCGACTGATATCTGGAGCAACAATACAAACAATAATAGCAATTGGAATCTAAATTGGAACAATACATCAATATGGAATAACAATTCCTCATACAAATTCAGCACCGCCTTCCCATCCGGAGATTCCTTCACACTGACCAATAAAAACAAAAAAGGATTTTCAGTTTCAAATTATGATGCCAGTGCAGGAGAAACACTTGCTAAAACGGCATTAAAGAATTCTAAAGGTTTCAGCGGATACTGCGCCACTTATGTAAAAAAAGCCATTGAAAAATCCGGCCTGGGCGCATATGAGCAGGGAGACGCATATGAAATGCCTAAAATTTTGAGAAAGAATAAAAAATTCAAAGAAATATCACCATCAGAAGTTAATGTAGAAGATTTACCGGCTGGCTGCATTCTTGTTTACAACAAGGGTGTTCAGGGCTACAGCCCTAAATATGGTCATACGGAAATAACAACCGGTGACGGCAGGGCTGTATCAGATGGTATAACAAATAACCTGTACAAAACCCCGAGTTCAATATTTGTACCGGTTACTGCCTAAAGTATAAGCTGGGTGCCAAGGATAATCCGATGAGAATCTTCTAAAATATCATTCTGGCAGAATACATAATTCAGCATTAACTTTAACGCCTGTCCTTTTATAAAATAGTTTAGCCCTACTGAATACTCCCGCCTTATATCATCCGCAAAATTCTTATCGGGAACATAGTGATCATACCTTCCAAGCAATTGAATCCTGGGGGTAATCTTATAGCCGATAGTTGAATAAAACCCTTCTGCCCTGTCGGTTGAAATAGTTCTGGCTCCGTTATACCCGTCTGCAGAAGCGTATTCAAAATTCGCCATAAAATTTTTGTACTCATATCCGGCGTACAGTCCGCCGACAAAGTAATCCGTAACATTGTTGCCTGCAGTAATACCTCCGCCCAGAGTAAGCTTCCCGTATTTACCGTTTGTTTTTCCAAGCGGCTTAAGATTAACCCAGCCGGAAAACTCTGCTCCCGGAAAAAATTCTCGAAAATATGTATCAGAACTATACCCGCCTAAATCATATTCCACAAGGTCATAATTACCTTTAACCTTAAACCCAAGCTTCCTTGTATTACCAAAATTTCTTGCAATCTGCGCTCTTAAAACAAACGGAATAATTGAATCAGACCTTGAGCCTTCATATCCGGTCGGCGTTCTTGTGTTACCCAATATTAGTGTATGATGTGGTATTGAAGCATTCGCAACATATATATCCACCGGTAATGTTTGCAAAAACGAATACCCTTCTACAGGATCAAATCTAAAACGCGCCTCATAAAAATTCTGTCCGCCTCTAAATTTACCGTTAATACCGGCCTGAATCGCACTAAAATCATATATAGAATCGCCGCCGGAAGTCACATCCATATCAACAGAACCTCTATAATATCCAAAAAGATGCATTGTCTCTATAGGCCCCGTCTCAAATTTTTTGGTCAAAATTCCATCAAGCAGATAAACTGAACTATTTGTGTCTTTTACTTCTTTTGCCTTAATATTTTGGAGTTTTTCATAAAGAGTTAATTCATCATCTTCATCAAAAACTTTATTTATAGCTGCATCCGGCACTCTATTATCATCCACTTCAAGCAAAACTTCCTCGATTGCAAAACAGGAGGCAGAAAAAAATAACATAACAAAAGCCAGAAGGAAATGTTTCATTTGTTAATTATACCACAACATATCCCTACTCTATATAGAGTATTTCTCTTACTTTTATTAATTTATATGGTTGATTTTTTCATAATCGCTTATATTAATATTATCGGAAATACTATATAATAATGTTATAGTTATTGACTTTTTAAAAAAGTTCATTAAACCAAATATATAAGTACAAAAAATAGGAGACCGCTCTATGGGTATGGCAGCATCACAAGCCAGATATTTAGCACTGGTTGCAAGAAAATCCAATTGTGAATATGAAGGACAACAGATAAATCAAGCGCGAACTGTATTATCCAATCAGAGCGCGAACTTGTTTAACCAGATGTTAGGTTTAAGTGTTCCGGTACCTCCAAGCACGCAGGATTTCACAAAAACACAATATTCATTTACAGACGGTATAAATGAATCTACAATTGACAGCTGGCAACAGCTTGCTTCTCCGGAAGAAGATTATAATTATGTAATTAATTATCATTATTATGCCGATGTTTACACCGGCTCTCAAAAGAAAATGAATGATCCGAAAGTACAATTTTCAGGTTCTATTCCAACTGATAGTACTGCTTATGCAGCACAAATAGCTGCAATTCAAGAAGCACAAAAAGAAATTGCTGATGCTCAAGTTGATTATGATGAAAAACTAGCAGCTTATCAAACAAAATTAAGTGAAGCATCAAAGCTCCAATCTTACGCAGATAATTCAACAAGTGCAAATGTAAATAACGCAACCCGTAATGATAATGGTACATTTACCGTATCTACTACACAGGTAGATGACAATGGGTATTTAATTTATGAATCAGCCGCCGGTTCCGGTTTAATGCGGTTTTATAAAGACGGAAATTTTTATATCAGAGTAGATGATGGCGCAGGTAATTATACATATAATCTTGATGAAACAGAAGATAAGAGTCAATATACACCTGTTTCTAATCAAAAAACATATACTCCATATGCTTCATTAACAGATGCAGACAAACAAATTTTGAATACTGCAATTGAAGCATTAAAAGCGAATGGAGCCTTAGAAGATGACTTTGATTTAAACGACGTTTATTATGATACAACAAATCAAACAATTGCCTTTGAATCAGATTTAGCTTCTTTAACCGGCATTGGTACCGGTACTAAAACATTATTGCCTTTATATTATATGGATGACCCTGCCGGCAAAGAAGAAAGTGCAACCTGGAAATCAATCAATGGCATGAATAATGAGCTGGCGAATTTAAAAGCCCTGGCAGATACGGCAAAAGCTCGTCTAGATTTAGCTCAGGCAGCATTTGACGCAATGAGCGTGCCGAGTTATATCGGAAATTCTCAATTGAATGCATTAAGTGAATTAACTGAAGACCAGATGGCTGAAATAGCACAAGTTATCAAGGATATGCAAGCTCAAGGTATTGAGACCAATTTGACAAAATGTTTTGATACTCTTGATGGAACATATAATGCAGATACATATTCAGGCGGAATTTACAGCTTTACTCAGAACGGAGTAACATATTATACTACTTATTATGATTTAGCAGAAACTGCTTCAAGCGGTGACGGAATAAATCATATTGATAACCAGCAAAAATTGGCATATTATAATGCAACGTATGTATCTACAAAAATAGAAATGACTGAAAAAGCCTTGTTAGAAACCGATGGAAACGGCAGATTTACTTCAGTAAGAATTGGTGATGACACCATTACTTATACACTTAATATGGAAACTGTAACAGATGATAATGCATATCAAGATGCCATGAACCAGTATTATTACGAAAGCGCACAATACGATAAAATGGTTCAAGACATTAACGCAAAAACATCATTAATCCAGCAGGAAGACCAGCAGCTGGAATTAAGATTAAAACAGCTTGATACAGAACAAAATGCACTTTCAACAGAAATAGATGCCGTCTCTAAGGTTGTTAAAGACAACGTTGAAGATTCATTCAAAACATTCGGCGGTTAATAGAGGTATATATGTCATACAAAAACGATGGATACTTAGTAATAGCAAACAGATTTGGTTCAGCATCTTCAGATGCCAAGGTTATGCTGTATGAAACATATGACAGGTTAAGAGACTTAACTGTCGCTGGTTCTGGCAGCTCCGGCACCGGATTTGAAGCTGCCGGCGGATTCCTATATCAGCTTGCAAGTTTATTTGCACCATCAGCCTTTATGACTACTTTAGGCGGAACAACCGCTATGAATATCCCGGGGACTTCTTACTGGAGCCAATATACAGGCGGAACCGGAGGTACTACAGGGACTTATTCATCATTCGGAGTAAACAGCCTTGGCAATTATTCCGGATTCCCGAGCGGCTACGCGGCAAACTTCGGCTATAGACAGAGCGGCTATACTACAGGCGGAGCATCTTCTATCGGAGATTTATTAACCGGCTTCGGCTCATCAGATGGCGCTACAACAGGATACGCATCCGGAATTGGAAGCATTGCGGATATTGCAAGTACAGCTGCATATGGAGTTGGAACAGCTAACGGTTACGGAATCGGCGCTGCAAATATACTTATGCCCCTAGCCGGTATTGTTTCAGGATGGGGCGGTATTATGACAGCAGCTGCGCCTTATTTAGGTGAATTTGGACTTCCTGCCGTTGTTATGGGCAACTTGATGCAGGGTACAACTTCGGCTGCACTTTCTGCTTATCAAACTGTTTCAAGTAATGTTATTGCAAATGCTGATACCATACTTTCACAAAAAGTTGCAAACATTGAAACAGTCTGCAAAATGCTTGATACTCAATCTGATGTTGTTAGAAAAATGCTTAAAGACGATATTGAGTCTGCAAGCAAAGATATTCAAGATTTATAATAACAAATAATTAAGAGGCCGGATCTCCGGATAAAATAAAGATGAGAGAACGTACTTTTTTGAGGATAATGCTGGATATTATATTCAATAACGCTATTTTCAAAACTATAGCGGCTATTGTAAATTTTTGTAACGAACAAAGGTATTATACCCTGAAAGAATTAAAGTTTTTGAAAAAAATGCCGTTAAATAATAGTGTAGATAAAAACAACTATTACAAAAACAAATTTGCGTTTACCAGTATCACCGGCAAAAGGAAAATTTAAGTTAAGATGTTAACATTTGTAACAAATACCTCTATAAACAGGCAATTATTCGCGATTACATGTTTTATAATACATGTAGGCTTAGAATGCATAGGAGAAAAAGCTTATGCGTGAAGAACTACAACAAAGTATAAAACGGTTAGTGAATTTTTTGAATTTTGCCCAGTCGTTTTTCAGACGCAAGAATCCATTTAAGGCACTGGCTGTAAGTTTATTATCGAGCCTGAAGGACATGCTCACCATCAGACAAAAACTGAAGATGGCAAAGTATAGAGTCAATTATCACAAGCACCAGCTTCACAAGATGGAAAGTTTAATAGCAGAAAGTAACGAACACACATTCCTGAAAGGCAAGAATTTAAACGAAACAAGATAGAAGGAACAAGTTATGGGATTAATTGCCTCAAGTTTCAGAATGATGTATTTGACAGCGTATAAAATATCGCTGGAATCTAAGATACAATGGATTGCATCTGCAAAGATGGAATTGGTTGCATCTTCTGATGAGATTATGTCTCTGGGTAATGATTTAGACCCGGAAAATCCTGCGGTTAAGCAGCTTGAAGCAAGGAGAGATAAGCTTATTGTTTTAGAAAAAAAACTTGACCTGCAAATGCAGGAATACCAGCAGAGACTTGATATGGTTAATGCTGAATATGAATCAGCACGGAATGCCGTCAATGCCGGAATAAGAAGCTCATTTACATACAACTTTCAATAGCTGATAACCAGATTAGCCGGAATATCGTGAGGTTCGGGATAAACAGTCTCTACTATACATTCTTTCGGCAGGCAGACAACGGTTTTACCCCTATAATCTTTTAGAAATCTGTCATAAAAACCCTTTCCGTATCCGAGGCGGTAATTATTTTTATCACAGCAAAGAGCAGGTACTATAACTAAGTCTATTTGATTTTTTTCAACGGGTTTTGTTATGGGCTCCATTGTTTTGAAAGTTGATGGTATGATTTCATCTCCTTCTTTATAAGGGCAGCAGAGCAGCTCTTCTCCTTCTATTCTTGGAAGAAAAAAGTTTTTGTCACTGTCTTTTAGGAGTGAAAGAAGGTTAACTTCATTTTTTAGGGGGTAAAAGAGCATGATGTTTTTTGCCTGTTTGTACGCATCTGTGTTTTTAAGCAAATTAGCAAGTTCATTACTGCATTCACTTTTACATATGTTTTTTAACTTGTTTCTTAACTCATTCTTCACTATACAATTGCCCCATGGCTTGCGTCTTGAACTGTTCTTGAATATTTTCCCAGATATCCCTTTGCATTGCTTATAAACGGTTTTAGATTTTTTCTTCTTATTGCAAGTTCTTCCTCACTTACAAGCAAATCTAAAGTTCTTTTGTTTATATCAATTTTAATTTTATCCCCATCCTTAATAAGTGCGATAACTCCGCCGTTAGCTGCTTCCGGGCAGATATGGCCGACGCATATGCCTCTTGTTCCTCCGGAAAAACGTCCATCTGTAATAAGTGCGGCTTTCGTGCCTAAACCTTTTCCAACAAGAAGTGAGGTCGGCGCAAGCATTTCTCTCATGCCGGGACCGCCTTTTGGACCTTCATAGCGGATTACAATAACATCTCCCTCTTTAATTAAATCATTTTCCAGAGCTTTCATAGCTTCTTCTTCCGAATCAAAAGTTTTGGCGGTACCTAAAAACTCATAACAGCTTTCATCTACAGCTGAAATCTTTATAACAGAACCTTCAGGTGCAATATTTCCGTACAAAATTCCTAGGCCGGGTTTAGTGGTAAAAGGCTCTTCATAAGGGTGTATAACACCTCTATCGCAATAAACCCCTCTATATTCTCCTCCCTTATATTCCGGCACACTTTTAATAAGCTCATCCAAAACAGCGGGAATACCTCCGGCCTGATGGAATTGAGTCATTGTAATATTTGAAGAAGGCTCTAATTTTACAAATTGATGAATCTTATGCGAAAGTTCTTCAAAATCA
This sequence comes from Candidatus Gastranaerophilales bacterium, assembly GCA_944323495.1. The sequence continues at coordinate 2,921 of CALUSZ010000201.1, read as the reverse complement.
TCCAGTTTGACATCAACACCGGCAGCATTTGCAAGAGCTAATATATGCAAGAAAGAATTTGTAGAGCCGCCCATCGCCAAATCCGCAATAATAGCGTTTCTCAAACTGTCTCTTGTTATTATATCAAGCGGCTTTATATCTTCTCTTACCAAATCAACAACTCTCATTCCGCTTTCAAATGCTATTCTGCGTTTTTGAGAAGATACAGCCGAAGCTGTTGCACAATAAGGAAGGCTCATACCCAAAACCTCTGTTAAGCAGGCCATTGTATTTGCCGTATATAATCCCTGACAGGCGCCCGCTGAAGGGCAAGATGCCTCCTCCAGTTCAATTAATCTATCTTCGGTAATTTCACCGTTTCTGTATCTTCCAATCGCTTCAAAAGCGCCTTTTATCATAGTAAGTTTTTCACATCTGCTCTCACCATCAAGCATAGGGCCGGCTGTTACAATTATTGTCGGGATATTAATTCTGGCAGCGGCAATAAGCATGCCGGGAGTTATCTTATCACAGTTAGATAGAAGAACTAAACCGTCAAGCTGATGCGCGTTAGCAACAGTCTCAACACAGTCTGCAATCAGGTCTCGCGAAGGCAGTGAATACTGCATTCCTGAATGTCCCATTGCAATCCCGTCACATACAGCAGGTACACCAAAAATAAAAGCCTGCCCGCCAGCTGTGTGAATTCCCTTTTCTATCTGGCGTTCTAAGTCCCGCATTCCGATATGACCGGGAACTAAATCAGAAAAAGAACTTGCAATCCCGATAAACGGGCTGTCCATATTCTTTTTAGAAACTCCGGATGCCATCAAAAGACTTCTATGCGGAGTCCTCGCTATTCCTTTTTTTATATTATCACTGCGCATTATTACACTCCCTTTTTGAATTAAATTTTAGCATGAAAAAATAGCGGATTTAAAAAAAACCGCTATTTTTATCAAATAATTTTTGAAACCAATTATTCTTTAGAAACAGTTTCTTCAGCTGCTTTGACTGCATCATCAGCTTTATCCTTAACTTCTTCCGCAACTTTATTAGTATCTTCTGCATCAGGAGTCATAATCTTTTTAACTTTTGCTTTAAACTCTTTTAATTTTACTGCATACCATGGAGTTTTTTCGTCAACAAGTTTACCAACCTCATCATTAGTTTTTTTAAGAGAATCTCTTTCTTTAGTCAAATTCTGAATCTGGTCTTCTAAAGCTTTTTTTGCATCATCTGTAAGTTCTTTTGCACCGGCTTTATTTTTACCATATCGATATCCGCCATATAGCGCGAGACTTGCCAAAGCTAATGTTCCTAATGCCATCAAGCCTGTTTTGCTTGATGCAGCCTTTGATTTTTCTTCCATTGCCGGATCATAAACCATAGGCATTGAAGAATAATCTTCCATTCCCTGAACTTGGTTTTGAGACTGCGGTACTGTCATTGCGTAATTTGCAGCTCCTACATTGTTAATTGGTTCCATACACATACCTGCTTTCTATAAATATTACTTCACTAACATTTTATATCCTTTATAAAACACATCAAAGCATAAAATTGCCTAAAATTACCTGAATTGTTACGATTTTGTTACATTATTTATTTCTCTGGAAAAATTTTGCAATATCTTTGTGTTCAATAATCTTTGAAATCGGCCTTCCATGAGGACAAGTGAATGGTTTTTCACACTTGCGCCAATTCTTTATTATCTCTTGCATCTGGAAATTATTAAGATAAGTGTTTGCCTTTACAGCCGCCTTACAGGATGTTGTAATAAGGATTTGCTCTTCTATATTATCAATATCGGAAGAAATACTTGATAATATATCTGCTAAGATTTCTTTAGGGGAAACCTTTGAAATCAATTGCGGAACTTTTTTGAATATAACTTCACTCTCTGACATAAATTCTATTTCATATCCGAACTTAGCAAGTTTTTCCTTATTATTTTCTAAAAGCTCCCTATCGCTCGGAGAAATTTCTATCACATCAGAAATAAATAAAAGCTGGCAGTCAATATTTTTCGACTTTTTGAGTTTTTCGTAAATATACCGTTCATCTGCAATATGCTGGTCAACGATTTCCAAGCCTTCTTCTCTTTCAATAAGAATATATGTTTTTCTATATTGGCCGATAATCATCTCTTCTTTTTCAGGGATTCTTTCTTCAAGAAATTTTTTCTGCTCCGAAATCATACTTTCGCGTCTCGGGAATTCCTTGACTACAGCTAATTTTGGTTTTTCCTCCGTCTTTTCCGTTTTAAAGAAATCCTGCACCGTAGAACCTGCTTCAACATAAATATCATCATTTTGAGCGAAATCAAGCTTCGATTTTATTTCTTCCACTGTTCTAAGCGGTTCTGTTTCCCTATGCGGTTCTTTTTCCATTGTATTCATAAGCGCCATATCAATTGATGAATGGATAAAATTAAAAATCTGATTAGGATTTTTATACCGCACTTCTTTTTTAGTAGGGTGGACATTTACATCAACATCTTCTGATGGAACTTCTAAATTCAGAATTACAAAAGGATACCTTGAGCCGATAAGATTTTTATAAGCCGTGTCTATAGATTTTTGAAATATCGGACATTTAACCATACGTGAATTAACATATGTGTAATAATCTTTTTTACTGGCTCTTGTATAATCAGGAGTACTTACAAATCCTGAAACTTTAAGCCCAGAAATCTTATCCGTCTTTAATACCGGTTTTAAGTGTGAGACAATACCTTCTCCGAAAACCTCTTTTATAGTCTGCTCCGGATTATTTTGCGCTGTTGTTTTTAATATGGTTTTCCCGTTATTTTTTAACTCAAAAGATATTTCAGGATGAACAAGTGCAAGCGATTGAAGAAGTTCATTTATATAAGCAAACTCAGTTTTAGGTGATTTTAAGAACTTTAGTCTTGCAGGAAGATTGTAAAATAAATCCCT
>CALUSZ010000200.1 GCA_944323495.1 Candidatus Gastranaerophilales bacterium | reverse complement strand
GAAACGATGTCTGCCCAGCAGGTTTCTGAGATTTTGAACGAGTACTTTACCGAGATGGAACCTATTATTTCCAAATACAACGGAATAATAAATAAATTTATAGGTGATGCGGTTATGGCAATATTCGGCGAGCCGATTCAGGATAAAAACCACGCTGCAAATGCAGTAAGGTGCGGGTATGAAATGCTTTTGAAAGTGAAAGAATTACAAAAAAAATGGGTTCAGGAAGGCAAACCAAAGATTGAAATCGGAGTAGGGATTAATACGGGCGAAGTTTTTGTCGGAAATATAGGTTCGGTTAACAGAATGGAATATACGGTAATCGGTGATACGGTTAATCTTGCAAGCAGGCTGGAGAGTTATAACAAGGTATATAAAACAAAAATGCTTATTAGTTCATCTACATATGAGGAAACAAAAAGCTTTATTGATGTTATAAGAATTTCTGATGTTGAAATCAGGGGAAAATCTCATAGGATGGATATTTATGAAGTTTTGAAGGTTTTAGATTAGCAAAAAAAATTTTTACATGATTTTAATACAGTATTATGAAAATAAATAGTTTTTCCGGATTGAATTTCGGAGCAAAATATATAGAGCAGGTTGATGTAAAAAAATATAACCCAAAATCAACCTTATATGATTCAGCAAGTCTTTCTTTTGTGGAATTTGATCCTATAAATAAGCGTGATACAGAAGCAATAGCTAATGCTGTTAAAACCTGGAAAGGTCAGGATTATGCAGGTATGATAGCGCAAAATGCAAATTTGGTATCAAATGGTTTCCTATCTCCGGAAGTTAATCATATATATTTAATGACATCGCAAACGCATGATTTTGATAATTTAGACAGTAAAAAAATTTTAGGTCTTGCCCAGATGCAGACCGGTGTGGATGAGGAAGATAATTTAAGATACTTTCAAGTAAGGCCTGATTTAAAGCACGGAATAAAAAACCGCCGGTATAAAAATATAGGCTCCAGCATGCTGGATTCTCTAAAAAAAATATATAATAAGGCTATTACACTTATTGCATCATACTCTGCAGCAAATTTTTATGAACTGCAAGGTTTTGAAATCAGAAATACAGACTTGTTTGAGTATATTTGGCGTTCAAGAAGGAAAATGTAACGATTTGTAAAAAAGGTTCTTTCAAAAAGTCAATTTTTCATTAAACAAATACTTTACATGACTATAACGATATAGTTAGTGTGAAGTTGAAGAAAAGCATGAACCCGATATACCAAACCCCGATACTGAATAATATAGGCTTTCCCCGGATACAGTTCCGGTCTAATCCGGCTGGTTATTCCGGCACGTTTATACCATCAACTGATTCATTTAATACGAATCCTTTGTATGAGAATTATTGGGATAAGGATAATATAACCAAACTTGCAAAGAGTAATCCTGAAGTAATGAGGATTTTAAAAGAAAACAAAATCCCTCTCAAGGTTAATTCAGCAGAACTTGAAAAACTAAAGCACGGGCATTTGATTGATACACGTGTTACGGCAGCTAAGATTTATTCAGCTCTTCCCAAAGAGTTGAAAATGGAAATAAATCCGCAGACTCTCCAGCAGGCTGCAATGCTCCATGACTACGGTAAAGCTTTAATTCCCAATGCCATATTGAATAAAAACGGAAAACTTACAGAAGAAGAGAAAAAACTCATGTCATTGCATTCCGAGCTTGGTTATGAGCTTTTGAAACAGCAGGGAGTTAATGAAAATGTCTTGAACCTGGTAAAATATCACCATCAGACACCTGATGGCCGCGGTTATCCGGCATTATCCGGAGATTATACACCCGATATATCGTCTCAGATTTTAATGGCAGCCGATAAATATTCTGCCCTCAAAGAGAAGAGAAGCTATAAAGACGCAATGACGCGGGACGAAGCCTTAGCAGTCCTGCGTCAGGATGTAACAGACGGCCTGCTCTCGGAAGAGGTCTATAAAGCACTTGAGAAAGCTGTCTAAACAACCGTATCCCATTTAACTTTCGCTCTCCGCCACCGTACCGGCGTTCTTTGTGTTAATGGAAGTAGACTAAATCAGTTGTTTTTTTATTAAGTTTTATATTTGTTTTTATAAAAGTTGTCTAGATTACTTGTGTCATCAAGGCCGCATCCTAAATGGAAAAATGCCTTTTCAAAATTCATTGATTTATTTTAGTAAAATATACTAAAACTATTTATTCACAACTTCAAACAGTGCATTCACAACAACCGGATCCCATTTAACTCCGGCTTCCTCTTTGATTATTGACAGTGCTTTATCTTTATCCATAGCATTTCTGTAAGAGCGGTCGGATGTCATGGCAGTATAAGCGTCAGCTACAGCGATAATTCTGGAGCCGAACGGAATGGAATTACCCTTCAAGCCTTCCGGCTCGCCGCCGCCGTCCCAGCGCTCTTTGTGATAATGTATATATGGAATTACCTCGGATAGGAAATTAATATTCATCAACAGGTTAACTCCGACATTCGGATGGTTTTGGAGTTTTTCCCATTCTTCTTTTGAGAGCTTGCCTTTATTAGTAAACAATGATTCCGGAAGCGTAATCTTCCCGATATTCTGTAAAAGTCCGGCGTAGTAGACCAAATCAGTTGTTTTTTCATTAAGCCCGAGCTGTTTGCAGAGCTTTTTAGAAAGGTCTGCGGTATTTTGAGAGTGCGCAACCTTATATTGGCCTTTTTCGTCCACAGCTTTAGCAAGTCTTTCTACAAACGCCTGCTGCTGAACGCCTAAATCTCCGATTAGAGCGGTAAGTTCTGCACGTTTATGCTGGAGTTCTTCGGCAAAAATGCTGTCCTGATTAATCAGTTCTTCTGTTTCTTCGATTGCTTTTTGAAGGTGAAGAGATGTGCCGAATAATCTTCCGATAGTTTCTAATAGTGCCATATACGGTTTTTTAATCATTTTTTCTTTATAATTTTCGATGACAACTACCCCGACAATATAAGCGTTATTGTGCATCGGAACAATTGCAAGTGATTTGACGTCATATTCCTTTAATTCATACTTAGGAATAAAATTATCTATCTTAGAAACATCTTTAACCTGTACTTTTTCTAAATCATTGAAGGCTTGAACAACAACGGATTTATCATCAGCAGAGTAGCCGAGTTTTTTAGCGTAGATATCTTCATCAAAATCAATTGATGAGCCGACAAGCCCGAGGATTTTGTTTTCCAAATTCAAGCCCTTTGTGAATTCTTGCGTAAGATATATATGGCAGGCATCAACATCCAGAATTTGTGTAAGAGTTTTGGCAATAGAATTATAAACCACATATTCATCCTGCGAATTAAACCCCAAGACGCAAAGCGTGTTATCAAGAGAATATATCGAGATTAACTCTTTAAGCTGTGATTTAAGGCGGGTTGTCTTATCCTTGACATCTTTCCCGATTTTATTTGCCAAATCTTCGGAAATCAAATATTCAGATATAAAGTCGCCCAGATTGAGAGCAAAGATTTCTTCTAACGGGTCATCTTCCATCAAATCAATTGAGCGGCTGAATAATGATGCACCTGATTCTTCTTTATCTGTCATAATATTCCTTCCTACAAAAGTACTCTTCTTATATTACATATAACGGCATAATTTTCAAAAACTTTAACGATTTTTACAAATTTTATACTTTAGTTGGAGAAAAGTTATACTTAATGCCGAAAATAGGGGGTTAAAGCGCTTCATATTTCGTAATATTACTGCATAAAAAATTTGTAAGCAGGTGTTTCTAATGCTTCTGCGATTAAAATAAATCTTTTAAAACAGTTGGAATATTGTTACAGGCAAATAGCACGACTGGAAGGAGAATTGTATGAAGTATAATTTTGGAAATATTATCTAAAATAAATAAATAATATTCGATAAGGCATGGTCGGTTGGTCATACCTGCTAAACAATAACTTATTTAAATTTAAGCTGTGGATTTTTCTTAAACCACGTAATCTGGCGTTTTGCATAATTCCTGGTATGCTGCTTAAGCTTATCTATTGCTTCATCTAATGATGCCTGTCCGTCAAGGTATGTAATAATTTCTTTATAGCCGATTGTATCAACAATATTTTTTATCCTACCGTGCTTATTTAAGAGGTTTTGCGTTTCCTCAACAATACCGGCTTCCAGCATCATATCAACACGCTTGTTAATCTTTTCGTACAATTCTTCGCGCGAGTTGATTACCGGCATGTGCCATTCTACCTCGTATTCCGGCTCTTTTTGAAGCTCCATCTCTGAAAGCGGCGAATTAAGCGTTTTTATAACCTCTAAAGCTCTTACAATTCTGCGTTTATTGCTTTCTTTAAGCCTTTCATAGGTAACTTTATCAAGCTTTTTAAGCTCATTAAGCAAATCTTCTCTTTCACATCTGTCGAGTTTTTCCCGTAATTCATAGTCAGCCTCCGCACGCGGAAGGTTATAATTCTCAAGCAGTATTCTAAAGTATAATCCGGTTCCGCCTGCAACAATCGGCACTTTACCTCTTGATAGAATATCTTCGATTGCAGTTTTGGCATCGTCATAAAAGTTTCCGA
>CALUSZ010000199.1 GCA_944323495.1 Candidatus Gastranaerophilales bacterium | reverse complement strand
TCAAATTCTGATATTCTTTATGAGTATCAATTTGAGCTTTACTTTTCCCTCTCTCATCTGAAGCAGCTATTTGTTTAATAGTTTCGCTCACTTTCGGCCTAATTGGATCTGTCATAATATAACTCCTTTCTTATTTTTAAATAATGTCTTACATCTTTCTGTACTAAGTAACGACATTTCTTCCTAAAACTTTAGGGATTTTGAAAAATAGTTTACAAAATTTTACATTATATCCAAGTCGACTTTAATTAACATTCCGTCACAATTTATTGATATGAAAAAATATTTAAGATATCCTAAATTCAGTGGCAGATTATTTGGGAATTTTAAATGGAAAAAGGTTTTGTAGAGAACGGATTTATAATTGATTTAAGTAACGCTAAAAACACAACCCAGCTTGTATTTGAGCTTAGTTCAATAATGGAGCACCCCGATGTTAAGGGTAAAAGAATATGCTTAAAACTGGGAGATTTGGATTTAAAACAATCACAACTCTTAAGTATCAAGGCGCTCATTGAATCAATGGAAGCTTCTATAGCTTTTATAGACACCCGCTCTGAACAAACAGAAGCATCCGCAGTAAGCTTAGGAATAATTGTTTCAGAAATTTCTAATGATGAAGCACCTTCTCTTATTGCTACTCCCGCTGAAGAAGAAATAAAAGAAGAACCTGTTGTTGTAAAAGAAGAAGGCAAGGTTGTAGAGGTTCAAGCAGGAGAAATCCAGGGCCCTATTGAGACTACGGAAGGAATTGAAGATGTTTATGATGAAGAAACAACACAGGAGATTTCCGAAATAATTCCATCAGAAGCCTTTAACAATGACTTTGAATCTCTTGCTGTTAATGAGGGAATCTTAAAAACAGAAGAGACAAGTAAATATATTCTTCTGGATACAGGTGATGTGCTTCCGCAGGGAGTTGAAGAAAATTCCGTTAATACAGAATCACTTCCGACTTTATACATCAACCAAACTCTCCGCTCAGGACAGACAGTAAGCTATGAAGGAAATATTTTTATAGTAGGTGATGCTCATCCCGGAAGTGAAATTGTTGCAAGCGGTGATATCACAGTCTGGGGTATATTAGGCGGTATCGCTCATGCAGGTTCTCTGGGGAATGTAACAGCAAAAGTCAGAGCATTAAAGCTTAATGCAATTCAACTAAGAATAGCAGGATTATATGCCCGCAGAAATGATACTTTGAATGTTCCATACGTTCAAAAAACAAATGAGTTTACTCCAGAAGAAGCTCAAATAGAAGAAGGTAAAATAGTTATTTATAAAAAGTTAAGGAGAGATTAATGACTGGTCGAGTAATAGTAATCACATCCGGCAAAGGCGGAGTAGGAAAAACGACAACAAGTGCAAATATTGGAACTGCTCTTGCAAAAGACGGATATAAGGTAGTACTTATAGATACGGATTTAGGGTTAAGAAACTTAGACCTGTTATTGGGTCTTGAAAACAGAATTGTTTATACAATTGTAGATGTAATCGAAGAAAGATGTAAACTAAAACAGGCATTGGTTAAAGATAAAAAGAATCCAAATCTGTCATTGCTTGCTGCAGCTCAGACAAGAGATAAAACAGCAGTTACAGCAGAACAATTAAGAGAAATTTGCGATACATTAAAAGAAGAAAATGACTTTGTTCTTGTTGACTGTCCTGCCGGTATTGAACAAGGATTCCAGAATGCTGTAGCAGGCGCGAGCGAAGCTATTGTAGTTACAACTCCGGAGATGTCTGCTATACGTGACGCTGATAGAATTATCGGACTTTTGGAAGCTAAAGAAGAAATTACTAGCTACAAACTTCTTCTTAACAGAGTACGTCCAAGCTTGATAAAATCAAACGAAATGATGAGCGTGGATGACGTTGTAGAAATTTTATCCTGCCCGCTTATCGGTATAATACCGGAAGATACAGGAATTATTACTTCTACAAACAAAGGCGAACCTATTGTTAACGATGAAGACGCGCTTGCAGGAAAAGCATACAGAAATGTTGCACTCCGTATTTTAGGCGAAGAAGTTCCGTTTTTGGATTTGGACGAGCCAAAAGGGTTTATGGCAAAAATTAAGAATGCATTTTCTAAATTGAAAGCGAAGGTGTAGGATGAGTATTCTTACCGATTTATACAATACAGTGGCTAAATTCTTCCGCCCGCAAGAAGAATCCGATGATGCTTCAAAATCTGTTGCTACAAATCGTTTAAAGCTTGTTTTAATGCAAGACAGGACTAATCTTACACCTAAAATCCTCGAACAGATGAGAGGCGAATTAATAGATTTACTATCACGCTATGTTGAGATGGATAAAGAACTTCTTGAACTAAACTTTGAGCAGGAAGGCGATCAGGTAGCTTTAATGCTTTCAATTCCTGTTATTCGTGCTAAGGATGAAGAAGAAATTGAAGCAGCTTTGAATGCAGAAGAAAAAGAAGTTGAAGCAGACAATCAAGAAGAAGTTGAAATTATTGAAGAAGAAATTATTGATGGTAATATTCAAACAGTTTCAGCTCCGGAAGAGTTCAAGAATAATGATAACAATGCTGAAATAAATGAAGAACAGCATGCAGAAGCGTAAAAAAATTATTCGGTTTCTTCTTTTAGGTTTTTAAGCAGGAGAATTAGAGGAATAATAACAATACTTGCAATTGCAAAGATTCTAAATGCATCAATAAAAGCAGACAGGTTAGCCTGCTGCATAAGAAGTCTGTAAGCATTGTACTGCCCGAGATAATGCGCTGTATGCGGGTCTACTGTTGAGCTGAACATGCCGGCGTATGTTTGAATTCTCTCTGAATAAGTCTGTACAGTATCTGCAAGATGTTCAATAAGCATAAACTGGTGTTTTTGTGCTCCTCTTGAAAGCAGGGTTGCAACAATAGAAGTTCCAAACGCCCCTCCGATATTTTTCAAAAGGTTTTGCAGCCCGCTTGCATTTGTCATCTGGTCATTGCTTATTGTTGCCATCGATAATGTAATAATAGGAATCATCGCAAGGCCTAATCCAATTCCGAAGAGAAAATTCGGAAAACCTATGTTCATTGTAGATATTTGCAGATTTAATCCGCCCAGCATCCAGCTTCCGCCTGCAATGCATCCGAGCCCTATCATAACAAGGAGCCTGTTATCAATTTTATTCGACAAAGTTGCACAAAGAAACATTGCCATCAAAGCACCAAGACCACGCGGCATCATAGAAAGTCCGCTTTTGTAAGCATCATATCCCATCAGAGATTGTAAAAATTGGGGTAAAATAGCAAGTGAAGCAAGTAAAACAGCCTGCATAACAACCTGAACAAATGTTCCTATTGTGAAATTCTTATCCTTAAAAACACTCAAATCAACTAAAGATTCTTTATTTTTAATCTGCGAGATTAAAAAGGCAATGCCTGCAACAGTTGAAATACCTGATAACCAGCATATCCATGCAGCATTAAACCAATCCGCATTGTTTCCTTTATCTAATACAATCTGCAGGGTTAAAAGCCAGATTGACAGCAAAAAGAACCCAAGTCCGTCGGTTTTAACATTTTTTTGTTTTCTTGCATATGGAGGATCATAAATAAACTCTTTTGCAAGAAACAGAGCTATAATACCAATCGGAATATTAATAAAATAAATAAACGGCCAGGACCAATTCTCCGTAATCCATCCGCCGAGCACCGGCCCTATAATCGGAGCGATAACAATAACCAGCCCGAAAACAGCCATGGCTTTTCCTCTCTCCTGCGGTTTGAAGTTTTCCAGCAATATCGCCTGTGACACAGGAAGCAGACCTCCGCCTCCGATACCTTGTAAAATTCTATACAAAACCATTGATTCAAGACTGTCGGCAATACCGCAAAGACCTGACGCTACTGTAAAAATAATTATACTCAACATAAAAAAGTTTTTTCGTCCGAGGACCTTGCTGAACCATCCGACCATAGGGATTACAATACCGCTTGCAATCAAATAAAATGTCAAAATCCACATCGACTCTTCTCTGCTTACAGAAAAACTACCTGCCATATGAGGAAGCGCTACGTTTGCAATTGTCTCATCCAATACAAACATAAATGCCGCTACCATTGTAGGCAGACACGCAAGCCAGGGGTTTATGTTATTTTCTTCTTCTATATTATTTGTCATTATCATCCTGCGCTTCTATCTTAAATATAACAGGCCTTAAGCCGTCGTTGCAGGAGCATATTGCAACGCCGGGTTTTCTTATCCAGTCACCGTAATAAAAAAGCTCGTTTTTACATCCGCCATGTGCGAGAGTAAAAACATACTGATAAATTGCTTTCCACGCTTCATTACAAAAGCCCTCCGGACATTCCCAGTCCGCATAAAATACTTGTCCTTCTTTAAGCATAGGACAGGCTGAAAGCCCTTCTGCGCCGTATTCTTTTGCAAGCTCCTCGTCTAAATTTCGTTTCAATACCGTTATCTTACATTTCTTCATAAAAATCTGTTATGCTCCTTTTCCCATTCAACAGAGGTCATTCTCCCGTGTCCGGGGTAAATAAGCGTCTCCGGCGGGAGTGTGAATATTTTA
>CALUSZ010000198.1 GCA_944323495.1 Candidatus Gastranaerophilales bacterium | reverse complement strand
GAGTAGGAGTATAAAATTATGAAAATATTGTATGCAGCTGCGGAAGTTTCTCCGTTTTCTAAGGCAGGCGGTTTATCAGATGTTATGGGAAGTTTGCCGAAAGCATTGGAAAAAGATGCAGAGATTGCTATTTTTACTCCGCTCCACGGATGTATTGATTACAACAGATGGGGACTAAAAGAGCTTGAAAACTCCGAGATGTGGATTACCTTCGGTTCTTCGCCGCAGAGGTTTAAGCTTCATATCGCAAAGCTTCCGGGAACTGATATAAATGTGTTTTTTGTTCAGAATGATTGGTATTTTTCTTGTTTTCAAGAGGTTTATCCCCGCTGGCTTGATCCCAGATATGAACACGAAAGATATATAGCTTTTTCTCTTGCTACATTGGAATACGCAAAACAGCTCAATTTTAGAGCGGATATCATTCACTCCAATGATTGGCACACAGCTATGATACCTCTTTATATTAAGGCGAATTACAAGTTTGATGAATTTTGGTCTAAGACTAAAAATGTTTTTGAGATTCATAATCTTGCTTATCAAGGAGTTTGGTTTGAAGATATTCTTGATTTTGCCAATATGCGCAAAGATATCGTATTCAATGAATGGGGCTGCGAACACTACGGCCGTGTTAACTGGATGAAAGGTGCAATCAATTATTCTGATAGAATTGTTGCCGTATCTCCAAATTACGCAAGAGAGATTCTGACAGGCGAGTATGGCGAAGGTATGGATTATACGCTGAGAGGCCACACTGATAAACTCGTCGGAATCGTGAACGGAATAGACTACGATGTATTCAACCCGAAAACGGATAAAACACTTGTAAAAAATTATGATGTAAATTCTGTAGAAAACAAAGAAGCAAATAAAAAGAAAGTTTTAGAAGAATTCGGGCTCAAGTATAATCCGTCAAGACCTCTGATAGCTTTGATTTCTCGTCTTGTAGAACAAAAGGGGCTGGACTTAATCCGTCAGGTTGAAGGAGATTTGCAGCACCTTGATGCGGATTTTGTATTTTTAGGCTCCGGAGACAAATCCTACGAGAATTTGTTCATCTGGCTTTCTAACAACACGCCGAATATTAGAGCCTACGTCGGCTACAGAGGCGATTTAGCAAACTTAATCTATGCAGGAAGCGACTTTTTCTTGATGCCATCCAGATTCGAGCCTTGCGGTCTTTCTCAATTGATTGCTATGCACTTTGGCTCACTTCCGATAGTAAGAGCAACCGGCGGGCTTGAAGATACCGTGACAGGATATCCGCTCGACAACTCAACCGGATTCAAATTCTGGGGTTATGACGGCTGGGCGATGAAAGATGCTATTTTAACCGCTATGTACGTTTATAATGATAAATACACCTTAAATGCTATGCGCAAGAGCGCTATGATAGCTGATTTCAGCTGGAAAGAGAGTGCTAAGAAATATCTTGAGATGTACAAACAGCTCGTGCTAAAATAGTGCCATGAAGAAACTGGCAATCCTTTATTCTAATTACACACCGACAATAGACGCAATCATCGGACGACTAAAAGAAAACTGCGAAATTGTTTGTTTTGATAAAGATTCTGATGAGTTAAAAACATTTGATTTGATAGTTGATGTTAATTTCGGTTATTCGGGCTCTTTGAACATTTTAAAAGTTCACCATTCGCTGCTTCCAGCATTTTTTACTAATGAGCCTGTAAAACAGGCCATTATTGCAGGAGTAAAGGTTACCGGATTAACTTTTTATTACACGAATCCCCATAGAATTATAGCCCAGTACCCTGTATTTATACCAAATGAGGCACATTTTGACGACATTGAGCAGGAACTCTTGTATCTGGAACAAACATTATATCCTTTGATTATAGAAAAAATCTTAAAAAATGAAGTGATTGACATAAAAACTCTTATCAAAAGTCAATCCAAATGTAACGGCTGCTCAGGAGGGAATTGCAGTGGGTGTTGAAAATCGAAAGCTGAACATCCTAATTGCAGGCGAGGGAAAAACATTACCTTTGCTCATTAAATCTAAATTCCTGAATAAGCTCTATATTACATCGGAAGAGGATATTTCAGGAACTGTCAGTGTAAGATTTAATGCATTCCAAGAACTTGCCCAAAAGTGCAGAGCGCTAAAAGTTGATATGGTTATAGCAGAAAACGAAAAGTGGATTTTGCAAGGAATTGCAGATGTTTTAAGAAGAAATCTTGTTAACTGTTTTGCATTAAATACGCAAGGCGATAAACTTATTTTATCTAACAAATTCGCACGAGAGCTGCTCCATAAGTACAACATACTAACTCCAAAAAAACTTGCATATCCTGTAAAATTTCCTGTTGTTGTGAGAGCTGACGGATTTTGTGAAACAGGAAACTCACTGGATGAAATTATTGAAATAAGAGAAAAAATCACCAGACAATCAGAAGAACTTGCAAAATCGATATTTCTTGAAGAATTTATTGAAGGAGATTCTATAAGCCTGGTGTCTCTATTTGACGGCAAAAACCTTTTGAGCTTTTCTGATAATATTTTAATTCAGGAATACTCAAACAGACTATGCTCACTCCTTGTTGGAGAAAAGATTAAATTTATCGGATTTTTAATCTCTAAACTGATTATATCGAATGGAAATGTCTATAATCTGGGATTTTCATCTAACCTTCCGGATTTAAATATTAATATAGATTTCATCTATCTTCTAAATTCAGCAATTTACCAGAAGCTGGACGAAATCAATTTAATCCAATCCTAATTCTTCAAGAATATATTTACCCTTATTTTCCATAAAATCTTTTCTTGTTATTTTTGCCTCATCCCACTGTGCATCCGTCCAGCCGGACATTTGATGATAGCGTTTTTCGTGCATTTTTTTCTGAACTTCTTCAGGATATACTAACAATCTGGTTTTTAACGCAGCATCTTTATCCCAGCAACCTTTTTGCATCCTTTTATATATTATGTGATTTTTTTGGCGTAATACATGGTTCCGATTTCTTAGTTTTTTAAAGATAAATTTTAATTTTTCTATTGAATCTGGAATCATAGCACCTGTTTTTCTATACGACGGCGGCATATCTTTTCCTAATTTATTGGATTTTACTAAGCCCAAACCGTTATCTTGTAAATATCTGCGCATTTCTTCATTAAATTGTTCTATATTCTGGGATTCTTCAGTTTTACTATCTTCTGGGAGCTTTTCAAATAACTTATTGTATTCAATTTCTTTGAGTTCGTGCTGCTTTTTAAGCCATTCCTCATTTCGTGCGTCACTTGCTTTAATAGCTTCTTGACGAGCAATATCTTCTTGTTCCAGATGTTTTGCTCTGGTCAAAGCCTCTTCATCCATTTTTCGAGCCATATCATCTACTAGTCTTTCTTGTTCTGCGAGTTCCGCATCATCAAATAGTTTTGCGTATTCTTTTTCCTTGAGTTCGTGCTGCTTTTTAAGCCACTCTTCGTTACGTGCGTCACCTGCTTTAATAGCTTCTTGACGAGCTATATCTTCTTGGTTAAGACGTTTTGTCCTGACTAAAGCCTCTTCATCCATTTTGCGAGCCATATCATCCACAAGTTTTTCTTGTTCTGCGAGTTCCGCATCATCAAATAGTTTTGCGTATTCCTTTTCCTTGAGCTCGTGCTGTTTTTTAAGCCACTCTTCGTTACGTGCGTCACCTGCTTTAATAGCTTCTTGACAAGCTATATCTTCTTGGTTAAGACGTTTTGTCCTGACTAAAGCTTCATCATCCATTTTTCGAGCCATATCATCTACAAGTTTTTCTTGTTCTGCAAGTTCCGCATCATCAAAAAGTTTTGCGTATTCTTTTTCTTTGAGTTCATGCTGTTTTTTAAGCCACTCTTCATTTCGTGCGTCACTTGCTTTAATATATGCCTGGCTTGAAGCAGCTTCTGCGTCCAATATGCGTTCGCCTTCGCGAATATCAGCTTCGTCAAACAACTTGGCGTACTCTGCCTCTTTAAGCTTATGTTGTTCATTTAACCATTCAGCATTCCTAGCATCGCTTGCTTCAACGGCTTGTCTGTATTTTTTATCAAGCTCTTTTATGTCTTGATTTTTTAGTTTTTGAGCCTGTTTTGCCCTATAATTTACAAGTATTTCATAATATTTCTGCTGAATATTTCTAAAAATAGTTCTTAAACCAAACCCTGACTCCTTCGTTACATCTTTTGACTGCTCTGCTAACTCACGGATATCAATAACATTTTCTCCTTGAACATGTTTGTGTCGTTTTGATGGGGCGATGACAATCACATTTTCCTTGTTAAACAATGCTCGTTTTCTTATGGAAGAATCTTCTTTTTGTTTTCCTTGGCTCTTACGCTTACCCTGTTGAGATTTTATCACATCATTTGCTTCTTTTATAACCCCATTTATAGTCTCTTCCGCTTTTTTTACCGTCTGTTCAAGCGCTTTGCGTAATCTGTTATTTTCGGCGATTAAACTGTTTATTCTGCTGTCATTATTCTTTTCTTTTTTTGGAGGTTTTACCGCCTCTTTCTTTTCCTCGACCTGCGGTATTTTCTTCTCGGCCTCTTTTAATTTTGCCTTCATCTCCTCAACAGTTTTTTCTGATTTTGTAAGATTATCTTTCAGAGAGTTTAATTCCTGTTTCATATTTTTATTTTTGTATAAAGCAACACCTGCAATTGCCAAAGAGGCAAGCAACCCTGCCCCAAGAAAAATATCTTTTGAACTCGAAACTGTCTGCTTTGGTGTCTCTATTTGAGTGTTATCATTAAGTGTTTCTGCCTTAAAATTGTATTTCTGCTGAATAATCGGTAATATTTTCATCTTAATCCCTTTATTTTTTATTTAGCTATACAAAACCCCCTGAAAATAAATTTTGCTATCAGGGGGTTTTTGCATTTACAAAGCTTAATGATTTTTATTCACTCAACAACTTATCCGCAAGCGGAGATTCAACTCTTCCGTTAAGAGTTTTAGAAACTTTTTTAATATTTTCTGCCATTTTCTCCATCTCAGGCGTCCAGACAAAGTTATCCATTACATACTTTTCGCCCTTTGAAAAATCACCCTTCATCTGAACTTGAATAATTTCTTCAAGCATCTTTCTTGCAGTCGGCACCATTTTATCAATATTTACATTCAAAACCCCATCTTTTGAGATCTCAATAGCCCCTTCTTTTATGAAGTAGTAATTCTGCATAACGGAACGCACCCTATGAGCCTGACTTAGTGTAGGCTTTGAAGTCATCATATTATCAGCAGCATAAGTTACAATAATTTGATTTCTTTGTTCCGGTGTATACATGCCGGCCTCAGTCAGTACATCGAGCATTGCAAGAGATATCATATCAGCCTTATTCTCTTCAATTATAGATTTATACTTGCCTAACCCCTCTGTACCCGATTTAGGTCCGAGCGAGTGTCCGTTTTCATGTCCTACAGTAAACCAGTGATCTGCTTCATCATTATAATATTTATGCAATTCCGGATTCAGTGTCGCATCCAGTCTTTTTCTCATTTTTTCTTTTGCATCATCAGACGTAATTAATCTTATTTGCCTGTGATAAACATTTCTTCTTC
>CALUSZ010000197.1 GCA_944323495.1 Candidatus Gastranaerophilales bacterium | reverse complement strand
ACCTTATCTTTTATAGAATCATTTACATGTTCCATAGGGTGGGCAAAGTAAGCTTTTCCCGTATAATTTTTATGATAAGCTCCGACTGCTTCTTCAATACTTGAGTTTTTGTGCCAATAACTGTTATTCTTTAAGTCCTCTTTCCCTTTTGGGATTTGGTAATTAGTAGTAACTCCTTGAAAATTTAAAGCCTTTCTGTTGGCTGCTTGGGATATAGTATTCCCAATAGGTACTATTTTCATTTTTACCTCCTTAAACACTCTTAATAGACCTCAATATCTTACACAAGATATATATTTGATACATTAATTCTAAATCAAAAAATATTTATAATAACAAAGTTTTAAGAAATATTAAGTTTATTTAATAAATTTCAATATTCTCGGGCACTTGACAAATAAATCAGGGTGTTTTATACTTCTCTTGTATCTATCAATAGAAACAAAATGGTATGAAGAAAAACACATTCTTAAAATTGAATAGAAGTTGGTGGCGCGGGTTAGTTTAACTGCCCTTAATTTATACTGTTCTATTCATAAGGGTGGTTAAAACCTAAAAGGTTTTGTCTGCTCTATCTTTACTTGTGTTAATGATTGTAAACAAAACCTGTAAGGTAAGGCAATTTTAAAGTTTCACAAGTTTTAGGGAAGAAGATAAGTCATGACAAAAGTTAATAACGAAAATTTAATCAACACATTACCAAAAGGGCTTAAGCCTGCTGCAAGGTTTGTAAGGCATCAAGAGCAGGCATCAGGGCTTTCAACTTCCCGTTTTATACAGGACGTTTCGACCTGTCTTATCCCAAAGGCAGTCTTTTCAAGAAGCTTGGCGGATTTGACAGAGAATACTTTTTTGGAAACATCAGAAGAGACTCTTATTTATCTGGTGCCGGCACTTTTGGGAGAAAAGGTTGCAAGAAAAGTTTTTTCACGCGGGCTTGATAATAATCTGAAAAAAGAAGTTGCAACGACAGGTGTAGAGCTGGTTAATAAAGGCGGGAAAAATAATAAGCAGGTACTACCGGTAAAAGCTGCCATTGCGCTTGCGGCAATGGCTATTCCATTAACAGAATTTTCTCTGAATTATATTAAGAACCTTATGACGCTTAAACTTTTTAAGAAAAGTGATTTTAAAAACATTGCATCTTTAGAAAACAATCAAGAAGACAAAGCTCATCAGGAAAAAGTTAAAAAAAGTGCGAAAAAACATATAGCCCTAGCAGGAAGCCTTTACGCAGGATGCTTGGGACTAGCAGGTTTGTTAGCAACAAGAGGTAAGAATTCAAAAATGCTTCAAAAGGTTTCGGAATTTATTGTTGCCCCCGGAAATAAATTGTTTAAAAACCAGCCAAAAGCAAAGAATTTTGTAAATAAATATTTTTGTATGGATTTTGCAAGTCAAAACGGGAAATTATGCTTAAGTAAAGGACAATTAACAACCTGTGTTCTTGTAGGCGGTGCAGGATACTTTGGCGCATCAGCTGATAGAGGAAAAGAAAACCTCAAAGAAACAGCAACGAGATTTCCGCTTGTAGCACTGTATGTAATTACCGGAAGCGAGCTTGTCGAAAGAGGGTTCAGAAAACTTCTTCAAAAAATGGGTAAATGTAAAGATTTAATTGGCAAGGATTTAAAGGTTCCTGATTTTAATGAGCTTGGAGATTTAGCCAAGAAACTTGCCAAAGAAAGAAAAAACTCGGTTGAGAATGAATATAAGTCTCTGGTAAAACAAAAAGTTTTGATAAAAGGCCTTCCGTATATATTCTCTATCGGTGTAATGGGTTTCTTTGTCGCCGGAATGACGGTGCATTTTACAAAAAAACGCTACGAAAATGAACAGAAGAAAAAAAACGGCGGTTTTTAACCGCCGTCAATGTTTAGTAATTCTTTGCTTTGACCATAAAGTAGCTTTTAGGGTGTTTACATACCGGGCAAATTTCTACCGCAGAATTACCTGTATAGGTAAAACCGCAATTCGCACATTCCCAAACTACAGGTTCAGACTTCTTGAAAACTTCTTCATTTTTAATATTTTCGAAAAGTTTTCTATATCTTTCTTCGTGTTCTTTTTCTATTTTTGCAACATTTTCAAATAAAAGTGCTATATCATTAAATCCTTCTTCTCTTGCTTCTTTCGCGAAGTTTGCATACATATCTGTCCATTCATAATTCTCTCCGTTAGCAGCATCTTCAAGGTTTTCTAAAGTAGATGCAATAGAGCCTCCATGAAGAAGTTTAAACCAAATTTTTGCATGTTCTTTTTCATTATTTGCAGTTTCTTCAAAAATTTTGGCAATATGTACATAGCCGTCTTTTTTAGCCTGAGAAGCATAATAAGTATATTTATTTCTTGCTTCAGATTCACCCGCAAATGCCTGCATTAAATTCTTTTCAGTTTTTGACCCTCTTAATTCCATATAAATCTCCTTTCTTTTTAAAGTTCTATTATAACATAATAATTTGTGCTAACATACTGTTATGGATTTGTTTAGCCAACTGGAAGAAATGAATAAACAAACACCTCTTGCGGAGATTATGCGCCCAAAGACTTTAGATGAGTTTTTAGGTCAGTCAAATGTTGTTGCTCCGAATTCTCCGCTTTTAAATCTTTTAAAAACGCAAAGGCTGTTTTCTCTTATTCTATGGGGAACTCCGGGCTGCGGAAAAACTACTCTAGCAAGGCTTATTGCAGCAAAAGTCAATGCGCAGTTTATAGAGCTTTCAGCTGTAACATCCGGTGTTAAAGAGATTAAAGAAACCGTTGAAAAAGCAAGAGAAGCGCTAAGGGCAGGACAAAAAACCATATTATTTATAGATGAAATCCACAGGTATTCGAAAACCCAGCAAGATGCGCTTTTACCTCATGTTGAAAACGGCACATTATTTCTTATAGGCTCAACCACTGAAAATCCCTCTTTTCAAGTTGTGCCGGCATTGATTTCAAGAGTACAGGTAATAAGACTTAATCCTATAAATGATGTTAGTATGGCTAAGATTATTAACCGCGGTTTTGAATATCTTGAAAAGCATTATCAGCCGATTGAGTATGATGAAGAGGTTACAAAATTTATAATCAATAATGCAAGAGGAGATGCAAGGTGCGCGTTGAATCTTGTTGAAAATTCTTATTTTGCAAGTAATTTATCAAATGGTACAAGGCTTTTATCAGTAGAAATATTAGAGAGTATTACACAGAAAAGAAATACACGCTATTCAACACAGGAACACTATGATTGCGCTTCAGCTTTCCAAAAGAGTCTCCGCGGTTCCGATGCAGATGCTGCAATTTATTATTTGGCAAAAATGATAGAAGCAGGTGAGGATCCTCGATTTATAGCAAGAAGATTAATCGTTTGTGCAGCAGAAGATGTTGGAATAGCTGATCCAAATGCAATGAATATTGCAGTAAATGCATATCGGGCCGTAGAAATAATAGGACTTCCTGAAGGTCGGATTCCTTTGGCAAACGCAGTTGTTTATGTAGCAAAGGCTCCAAAATCTAATAAGGCTTGCCTTGCAATAGATAAGGCGCTTGCAGATATAGAATCCGGAAAAGATTTTCCGCCTCCAATGCATTTGAGAGATGCTCATTATAAAGACGCTAAAAAATACGGATTTGGTGAAGGGTATATTTATACACATGATGCTCCGGATCTTGAACAACAGTTTCTGCCGGACGAACTTGTCGGAAGAAAATACTTAGAGGAATAAAAAACTCCCGCAGAAAGTCTCAACGGGAGTTTTTTATTATGTTTTTTTTTGCAAACTATTTAGCAATTTTTTTGATTGCAAGAACAAGTCTTGATTTCTTTCTTGCAGCTGTATTTTTGTGTAAAATACCTTTTGAAACAGCCTTGTCGCATAGTTGATATGCTTTAGAAATTGCAGCATTTAAAGCTTCTTTATCATCACTGCTAGCTAATGCTAAAGCTTTTTTTAATGCAGTTTTAATAGAAGTTTTAAAAGCTACGTTTCTTTGTCTGTTAGCTTCTGCAATAAGAACTCTTTTTTTTGCTGACTTAATATTTGCCATTTTATATTTCCTTTCACTTATGCCGGTGACTGATGGTTAATGACTCCTTCGGCTCCGGCTTTACCACTTGAGGATAGTGAGTATCTATATTCTAATAATAACAAAGCTATTTGTAAAGTGTATTTTAAGATTTTTTAATTTCTGTAAGTGCCGGATCTAAGAGGCGGCGTCCGATATTATCAAAATTTATGGAAAACAGAGTCTTATTTCCATATTTAATCATTTTTTCGACAACTCCTGTTCCATATTTTGCATGTGTAACGGTATCTCCCTGCTGGATAGGATCGCTCATAACCATATCTTCCTGCGGAATATCTGCATCGTAGACCGGAACTATAGGCGTAGAAGCGCTTCTTGTCTCAAGGATTTCCGGGTCCGGTTCCTCTTCTTTTAATTCAATAACTTCTTCTGCCGGCTCTAATATGCCATTTTTATTTTCGTCGGAATCTGAAATCTCTTCAAGAATCGCATCATTATCTGAAATCTCTTCTAATAAAACTTCTTCATCATTATTAAGTTCATCTATAAAATCTAAATCTGAATCTGAAATATCATCATCTTTACGAGTTGTAAAAACTTTATCGACATCTTTAACGATTTGAGCATCTAAATCTTCTTCGTTAATATCGTCGGACGGTTCTTCCTCCATATCAATTATAATATCATTTTCATCAGCTTCATTCGGGTCCAGCTCTACAATTTCGTCAAAATCAATATTATCGTCTCCAGAGATTGGAAGGATTTCCATTTCATTCTCAGGCTCTTCCTGTTCCTGCTCAGGAATGATATCGTCAATAGCAGGTTCCGGTTCACTTTCTAAATCTAAATCAATATCATCATCAAGTTGAATTGAGTTATCTTCTTCGGCAGAAGGGGTTAAATCATCCTCGTTAAATTCCTGATTAAGAGTAATCTCTTCATACTCAAGCTCTTCTTGAGGAGGCGTATAATCAGTTATTTCCTCTGCTTCATTCATATGTACTTCTGTCTCAAAAGATTCTGTTACAGGAATTTCTTCTTCTAAAACTTGCGGCTCATTAATTTCTTCAGGAAGTTCATTCTCCTCATTAAGCATTTCTTGTAAAACTTCTGGCTCTTCTTCTGATTCTTCTATAGCTGCAAGATTATCTTCTTCTATAGTCGTAAACATATTGATGCTCTCATCCGGCGGAGTTAAATCTTCTTCTGCCTGTGCAATTGCATCATCTGAACTTTCTTCTATGCTGGCAAGAATTTCTTCATTTTCTATTGGTGTAGTTTCTTTGACTATATTTTCTTCAATTCGCGGCACTTCTAATTCTTGTTCTATAGGTATATCAGTTGTGTCAGATTCCGGAAGAACTTCTTCTTCTTCTTCTTCTTTTTTACTAAGCTCCGGTAAATCATTAATAGTTTCAATAGATGAAACAAGCGGAATGTAGTTTGTAGCCTCGCCCGCAATAAGGCAAGTGTTTGGTTTCATTGCTTTTATAAAAGTTGAATAGATATTAAAAACTTCATTATTTGCAAAAGATGGTGCAATAATGAAATTGTCAAAGACATTTTTTATATCATTCAAATACTTAAATCTAGAATGTGTAATAAAAGTTGTTGAAATATTTTCGTTAGATAAGATATTTTTAATGTTCTTTTTACTTACAACATTAGATAATTCCAAGAATACCTGTGTATTTGGAATATCATTTAACATATCATATATAAATTCAAGGTACCTGTTTAGGAATGCAGGATCAAGTTCTGACAGGTCAATAATAATACAACTTGAATTTAAAAGATGTTTAAGATTATCAACTTCCTGTTTGTTTTTTGCAAAGTAGCCTAATCTTTCAAATTTAGCAAGCTTATTTTTTAATACAAGCAGTTTAAATACATGGGCTTTATCTACCATATCATCAACAATAGTTTTTAAAGCTTCAAACGGCAAGAATGGTACAGTTTTTGAATACTCTGCAAGCTCTTTAAAAATCTCAATAATAGTCGCTTTGCTTTCGCTCGTTGCATCATTCAGACAATCCTGATACATAAAAGCTAAAGATTCGGTGTTAAGCGGCAGTTTGAAATCTACTCCGGCTTTAACTTTTTTTGCTTTAATAACTCCTAGTGTGTCTATGATAACAACCGGCTTTGAGAGATTAGTAAACTGTTTTGTAAAATTTCTGACCAGAATATTATTTGCAGAACTATCATCAACACTTATCAGCATTTTATTGTCAAAAGCAGATGCATCAATAATAATGGGAATATCTTTTAATGTTTTTCCACTAATAACTGGTTCATTTATGTATATAGAATTCTTTAATATTTCATCCGTAAATTCTGTAATTTCAGATTCTATAGGCGGCAGAGTTTTATCGTAATTTATAATCTCTCCGTTATTGTATAAAAATAATATTTTAGCATATGCAATAGAATTTTCTCCGGAGCGCTTTAGTTGGATAACCTGTGCAATGTAGCTTTTTTCTATGCCATTAACTTTTACGAATGATGACAGACTAATGCTTCTATCTGCTTCAAATTTTATGAAACCATCTCTCACTTCTAAAATTTTCATATTGTGATATTAACATAAAAAAGGGTTTTTTAATATATTTTTTTACAAATTGCAAAGTTTAGTTTTGTAATATTTCTTAATATATACGCAAGTTTTTTATCTCC
>CALUSZ010000196.1 GCA_944323495.1 Candidatus Gastranaerophilales bacterium | reverse complement strand
CTTTAATTTTTGACCTTCGTTGGCAATATTTTGTATCCCTGATACAACGATGGTATCTTTTGTATCAATGCCGCTTTCTACAACCCAGTTATTATTAATATCATCGGATACTTCTATGTTTTTTCTTACAGCCTTATTATCTTCTACAGCCCAAACATAATACCCGCTCATAGCATCGCCTTTGGTGCATGCCTGCGGAACCGTTACGTATTGAACCAGCTTAGGTGCAATAAGTTTAACTTTCATATAAGCACCCGGAACAAGCCACCCTTTTGAATTATCAAAAGAAGCTCTCATTGTAACAGAACCCGAGTCTTTATCAATTTTATTATCTACAAAATTAACAGTCCCTATTTTATCGTACCAGCTTCCATCGTCAAACTGGACTTTTACTTCTACATCTTTAAGTTTATCACTTGCTTTGAGGAGTTTAACAAAATCATCTCCCTTTAAACTAAAGGTTACATAAACAGGAGAAACACTTGCAACATTTACAAGTGAGCCGGAAGAGGCTGTTACATAGTTACCTTCCGTAATATTAACTTTACCAATTCTACCGTCTATCGGGGATTTAATTGTCGTGTATCCGAGATTAACCCTTGCAAGCTCGAGCTGCTGAACAGCTGCATCTAAAAGCGCTTTGTTCTGGTTTCTTGCAGCAAGACTTGAATCCACATCAGAGCGGCTTATCAAATCTTCTTTTACAAGCGCATTTGCCCTGTTCCATTCCTGCTGTGCATTTGTATATAAAGCCCTGTATTGGTTAACAGAAGCCTGTGCATTATTTACATTCAGCTGGTATTCTTTAGGATCTATCTGGAATAAAAGCTGGCCTTTTTTAACAAAATCACCTTCTTTAAAATACTTTTTCATCAAAAATCCGGAAACACGTGCAATTACGTCGATTGAATACTGTGCTTCAACTCTTCCGGTAGCTTCAGCTGATACATTAACTTCCTCAACATGCGGATTGTCAACAATAACTTCTTTGGGCATTCTCATTGCCTGCATCTGAATAAAACCGGTTATTGCGCCGGCTGTTTTATTATATATTATAGGTACAATTATAATAAGCAAGACAATTATACCCACTTGTTTACGAGTTAAACTAATTTTCATATCTCTCTCCAATTCCAGGTAGAATATTCTACCATAATACTAAATTATATAACCTTAATTGTCAATAAGCGCTTGTTTTTATCAACCATATGGAGTAAAATTATTCGTGATGGGAGATAAATCTAATTCAAAATTTGAAGATGATATAACATTTCAAATCGATTATACTGCGAATTTTAATAAATCTTTTAGAAGAAGGTTCAGCGCAAAGTATATCGATGCTGAGCTTATGCCTGATGAATTTGCGATTATTTACTTTGTATCAAATCAGCCTGACATCTCCCAGACAACCCTTGCAAAATACTTATTCAAAGGTAAAGCACATGTCGGGAAAATTCTAAAAGAAATGGAACAAAAGGGACTGATTAAAAGAACAACAGCAAAAACCCCTGCGCCATCAAAAATAATTCTGCTTCCTAAAGCTAAAAAGATCTATGAAAAGGGCATCAAAGAAACTAAAAATATGCGCGAAAGATATGAAAAAGAGTTTTCAGAAACTGAAATTAACCAATTCTTAAACTTTCTTAAGAGATACCGTAATATGCTCTCATCTTTTGTTGAAGTAGAGTTAAAATAGTTTACACAGCATATTCTTCGATTTTGTTTTTATTCATCGGATTCCAGCTGTCATCAAGATTATTTTTAATCAAATTCTGATAATACCCTTCTTTAAAATCAAGCATATCCATCTGTTTCTTTAGCTCAGCCATTTGTTGATAAGCTTTTTCTTTTGTCTTTTTAATAATTAACAAAGAAGGCAATTTTTTGAACTACTCCATATGCCATAATAATTCCGGCAACAGGCGCAACAAACGGCGTCGAGGCAGGAATTATTTTATTGAATTCAATTTCTTCACCTTTTGAAGTTATAACTTTCTCAAGCTCGCTTATTTTAATTCCGCAAAAAGGTTTTTCATCACTTGCAACTACCTTTATTCCGCTTTCAATTCCGTGTTTTTTTAACTGATATAAAATATTAGAAACAAAGGGTGCTTTTTTATCTCTTATTTCAGAAATATCGCAAATATACAATTTGTCAGGATTAATCCTATTACCGGCCCCCATAGAAGATATTACCGGAATATTATTTCTAACACATCTTATAAGAAGATTCACTTTTGAACGCATAGAATCAATTGCATCACAGACATAATCAATCCCGGTAAAATCAAAATCATCTGTATAAAAATCATTAATTAGATTTAACTTAAGCTCCGGATTAATATCCTTAAGCCTTTTTTCAAATAATTCCGTCTTAGGGATTCCAAGGGTAGAGTTAAGGGCAATAATTTGTCTGTTAATATTCGATTTTGAGACCGTATCAAAATCTACAAGAGTTAATTCACCCACTCCGCTTCTTGCAAGAGCTTCTGCACAATAGCCGCCGACTCCGCCCAGGCCAAATACAGCAATATGGGAAGATGAAATCTTCTCTTGAGCTTCATCACCCCAATACATAACATTTCTTGAAAAAGTGCTGTCCATTTATTTTACGATACCAAATCCGAGAAGGAATACACAAATTACAAAAACAAGAGCAACAATGCCTGTTAATTTGTTTAATCCTTTTTCTGCACTTTTTTGTGAAGAAAAAATCTGTGCCGCATTACCTATTCCTGCGATTCCGTCACCTTTTGGAGAATGCATAAGAATAAGTACTATCAATAATAATGATGATAAAACCTGTATAGTCCAAACCAGTGTTAACATTTAGTCTCCTTTTTTATAAAATGAGCCCGCTTAGAATTCAACTTGATATTATCAAACGTATATAATCTGGCAGGTCTCTTTGATGATGATTTAGAAAATTCATTAAGTTCTCTTAAGCCATCAGTTGTAATAACTTTCTTTCTGAAATTTCGCTTATCAAGCTTCTTTTGCATAATCATCTCATAAGCTTTTTGCATTTCAGTGAGCGTGAATTTTTCGTTCAAAAGCTGATAAGCAACAGGACACATCTCTAAACGCTCACGTGTACGTTTTAGAGAATACTCAATAATTTCTTTGTGGTCAAATGCAAGAGGAGGAAGATCAAAAACTTTGTGCCAAGCAAGATCCGGAGTTGTAACAATATTCAAATCCTCCGCTCTTATAAGAGCAAAATAAGCACAAGTTATAACTCTTGATACAGGGTGTCTTAAAGGGTCTCCAAATGTATAAAGCTGTTCTAGGTAAATATTATCCACATTTGTTTTTTCCTTCAATACCCTCATAGCAGCTTCATCAAGATTTTCTGACATTCTTACATATCCGCCGGGAATTGCCCACTTATCCTTAAACGGTTCATTATTACGTTTAACGAGAAGAACTTGCAGGGCATCATCTTTCATTGTCAGAATAACAATGTCTACTGTAATTTCGTGTGTTTTTATTTCGTTAAACATTTTTCACCTCAATTTAATTGTATTATAAATAATAAAAAAATGTAACAAACTCTCTGGTGAATAAGTGTATTTTGTTACATTTTTTTGTATTTGTGATGGTAATATTCAATTAAACCGATATGTAGTAACGTTAATGCAGCCGTAATATATGCAAGCAATTTATGAGTTTTTCTAAAACTTTTATTCCTGCTTACTCCGGACCAAACAGAAAGCCCCAGTCCGACTGTTGCTGCATATCCTGTAGTCTTGGGTGTAATAATTTTATTCACTGTAACCGGCTGGGTTTTCATATTTGAAAAATAGCATAAATATTTTAAAACAGCAATATCTTATATGGTGATAAACGTTTGTTATTTCTACTTGACGGGTTTTGGGAAATGTATTTTTTCAAGATTTTTCTTGCTTTCAGATATTCGTTATTTTTAATATAAATATTTGCAAGATTAATCGCATAATCGATATTTTCGGGAGCAATTTCCATAAGATACTCATATTCCTGTATAGCCCGGCTCCTATCTGTTTTTAGATAAACTTCCGCAAGCAAAAAATGCAATTCTTCTGTATCTTTAATTTTAATAGCTTTACTAATATAATCAAGTGCCATTTCTGTATGATTAATATAATAATAAGAAACTGCAAGATTATAATAAACTATATACCTTATATCGTCAGTATCAGCAAGCGAAAGTGCTTTTTCAAGCGCCCTTATAGCCTGTGCATACTTTTTCTGTGCAACAAGGCTTTCCGCTAAATCTATATACCCGCCGGGAAGTGTCGGTGCTTGGCGTATATAATATTTTGCCTCCTTATTTTTTGAATCATTAACTTCTTCTTCATCACCTAAAACTAAATATGGGAGATATTCACTTTTTAAATCTCCTTCGTTTGTTATATCAGGTTTTATTTTATATAAAAGTACCAAAGTACTAATATCCGCTTCAGTAAGGTTCTGCCGGACATCTTCAATTAATGTCTTATTAGTTTTTGAAAGATACATTATATTCCCGCTATCATAGCTGTGTCCCATAAATCCCAGTGCATGAAAAATTTCATGTAATGCGGTATTATAAACCTGATTCCTTGAAAATTTATTCCCTTCTGGATCTTGAATATAAAAATTTATATTCATATTTTCTAAAGTATTAAGATTAATATGCGGAGTAGTATATGCAACCACATATTTTTTTCCGTAATCTATATCCTCCGCCTTATTGGAATGAAAATCAACAGTAATATTTGCATTCTGGCTATTAACCTCACTAAACATAAGAGAAGTCGATTTTTCCCACATAGAAAAAGCGTTTCTTATTTCTTCTATATATTCCGGAGGAACAGCTGATGTATTTAGAAAAGAATATGTTATCGGAAACTTATTCCACCTTATAATCTTTTGATTAAAAGGTGCCTGCTTAATATAGTTTAAAGGATATTTTCCGTGAATTTCACGCTTTAGACTATATAAAAACTGTTTGGCCTTATAAGAGGCATCATCTGTAATTTGTCCTTCTGCTATTTTAATAAGCTTTTCTTGAGCAGCTAGTGTCAGTGGAGAATTTATAATACAATTAACATAAGTCTCCCTCAAATCAGCATCATTGTTTCCAAGCCTAAAAGATTTTTCATAAAATTCCTGTGCTTTTGCTATATTATTTTTGCTATAGTAATAATTCCCAATTTTTTCAAAAACATCTTCTGCGTTATACCTAAAATATAAAGCTCCGACAAGTACAATAACTAAAATTGAATAGAAAAAAATCTTAAATCGTTTCATATATTCAGCTTTAAAATATAATAGCTCCCATATTTCATTTTACCATTTCTATAAAAATACCCGGGATATAAAATCCCGGGTATTTGAAATTTTTTACAATTTTTCCGGATTCCTCAATGGTATTAATCTGTCTAAATCAGAGTTTACACTAAAGTAGAATCTAGCTGTATTCTCATCATATGATCGTCCGAGAGGGAAACCGACACCAATTTGAGCTGTTAACCAGTCGGTAAAGTTAATATATGTACCAAAACCTACCGAATGTAAGAATGTCTGCGGATAATTATAAATATTACCGTTTTCACCTAACCAGCCCCAATCATAGAATACAGCGAGCCTTATTCTTTCATCAACTTTAGGCCATAATCTGTCTAAGAACGGTATCGGGAAACGATATTCAACAGTACCTGTTACACCATAGTCACCGATTAATTCAGCCGGTTGATAACCTCTTAAGGTATAAGGACCACCCATCTGCATTTGTTCTGCTGCAAACAATTTGTTTGGTGAATACTGGCCGCCGACCCTTACAATACCCATACTTCTTCCAAATAATCTCTGTACACGTGTTGCACCGGCAGTAACTTTAAAGAATGTTGTATCTTGTATAGCACCGTGGCCATCGCCGCCCATACCAAAGTCAACGCCTAAGTTTCCGATCCAACGCCCATAGTTATCATCTGTCATACCATATAAACCGGAACGCCATACATTCAAGTTATATGTTGATAGTCTTAAAGGATTTCCGGTTATGTTTGCAGAAGTATTGGCATTTACATAATCATAACCTGTATAAAATATCAAATCTGTTTTCGCTGTTTGAATTAACGGCTGGGTTAATTTAAAGAAGTAACTTTGAGCGTTACCTTTAACGTTCAATGACTTATAAGGTCCGCCTAATCTAACATGAGAATCAGAAAAATCGAATGATAATCTTGTACCATATGAAGATACCGGAAGTGAATATCCTGCCATCCAGCCTGTTGCACCGGAAGATAGAATAGTACCACCATGAATCTTATCTCCAAGCCCAGTTAAGTTATCCATACCAACAAGGACTGAAACCCTTTGAGCTCCGGTATAAGCACGGCCGTAATCGTCCTATGAGAAATTCAGGTTAACCGGGAATCTGTCTCTTACGTTTAAGGTAATTGCAGTATTTTCAT
>CALUSZ010000195.1 GCA_944323495.1 Candidatus Gastranaerophilales bacterium | reverse complement strand
ATCATCTATAGGCGCAGCATTTGAATCTATCGGCGCCAGGTTGTTATCCTGGGTATTTCCGATTCTCGAAGAGTCGTACACATAAAAATTATTTATCGCTTGATAGCTTGCTACAGCCCCTAAAATGCTATTCATATATTTATTATAATTCCGGTTTACAAGTTTTTCAATATAGTAAACCTACATTATTTTAAATACCTTCGTCTTCTGATTCTTCGTCAGTAACTGCCGGAGCTTCTACTTTTACGCCAAGCTCTTCCAACGCAGCGCGGGCTTTTGGCGCAAGAGCTGTATCAGAAAAATTTTCCAAAATTGTCTGATAACATTCAATTGCCTCCGGTTTCATATCGCGTAATTTATAAACATTGCCTGCTTTGTAATAAAGCGGCGCTAATTCTGTAGAAGATGACATTAACATCTGGTTATCAAGCTTTATCTTTATCCCGATTAAAGTTTCATTGTCCTGCGGAGATAAAAGCGCGCGCCCGTATATCTTCTGGGTCAATTTATCAATACTGTCGGACATTTCCGTAATTGCTTCTTTAGAAAGCTTTGACGATTTTTTTGCAGCAGATACGTCCAAAGAAATTGCAGACAGTAACAAAAAACCCGCTAGTATTGATAAAAATATTTTTTTCATATTAACCCTATCCTTTTCTATATTTATTATTATACATAACAATTGTATTTTAGGCTATAAATTTTTTACCTCAAAAGTTGATTTTCTCTCTCATTTAAATGTATGATTATTATATGGAAAAACTTATTTACCAGATGTTTATTTTGGGAACGGGCGAATATTTAGAAGAGGCGCTTAAAAAAGGGTTGGGCGGAGTAATCTTTTTTACGCGCGATATAGAGTCAAAAGAGCAGTTTCAATCGCTTATAAAAGATATAAAGTCAAAGGCGATTATTCCTCCGTTTCTTTCAATAGATCAAGAGGGCGGAAGAGTAGAAAGAACCGAAAAAATTCACCCGAGATATCTTTCTCCAAGGTATGCATTTGAAAAGGGTGAAGATTTTTGAGAAACCAAACTCTTAAAATTGCGCAGGAGCTTAAAGAATACGGGATAAACCTAAATTTTGCGCCTGTTGCAGATGTAAACACGAACCCCGCTAACCCGATAATCGGAGAGCGCGCATTTTCCGATAATGCAGAAGATGTTTCAAAATGTGTAAAATTAGTATCGCAAATATATAGAGAAAACGGTATCATTCCTTGTCTTAAGCACTACCCCGGACACGGTGATGCTGATAAGGACAGCCATCTTACACTCCCGGAAATTGATTTACCGCTTAATACAATGGAAAAAATCCACATAAAACCGTTTAAAGACAATATCAACACAGAAATGATTATGGCAGCACACCTGCATTGCACCTGCTTTGATGAATCAATTATTCCGGCCTCTCTAAGCAAAAATGCTATCGGGTATTTGAGAAATAATCTAAATTATCAGGGAGTCGTAATAACTGATGATATGATAATGAAAGGGGTTCAGGATTTCGGCCCAGATGACGCCTGTATTATGGCTATTCTTGCGGGAGTTGATATTCTGCTTTTCAGAAATGCCGATAAGCAAACCATTGATATTATTGAAAATCTTATCCTGAAAGCCGAAAATAATGAGAGCTTAAAGCGCCGGATACTGGAATCTAATGAAAGAATACAACGCTTAAAAAAACAGAGGCTTATTATTTAAGCCTCTGCTACGTATCACAAAACCTATTTTAAGCTGTAACAGCAGTCTCAGCCGCTGCAGCCTTTTCAGCATCAAAACATTCTTTGCATAAGACATCTCTGCCTTGAGTCGGGTTAAAAGGTACCTGCGTTTGTTTTCCGCATTTAGCACAAACCGCATCGTGCATTCTCTTTTTACCTCTGTGCATTTGTTTCTTAATCTTTCTGCAATTTGCGCATCTTTTAGGCTTATTTGTCAACCCTTTTTCTGCATAAAATTCCTGTTCGCCGGCAGTGAATACAAATTCACACCCGCAATCTTCACAAATAAGCGTTTCATCTTGGTACATGACTGTTCTCCTAAATAATTTATAACCCTGACACAAATTTTGCGTCATGCCTCATTCTATACTTTTTTTCAGCAACCGTCAAGCTTTTTAGGAAAATATTGAAACAAAACTACATAAAAGATAATGCTGATTTTGTATAAAAAGCAAAAGTAACGTAGGTTGTGTGAAACCCAACAAATAAATTAATTGCACTATTTGTATTATAAAAAATATTATAAATTAGAATGGTGTAATTTTATTGATTAAGCAATAAGTTGTTGGGTTTCACCCACCCTACGTTGCTGATATACAAAAATCGCTGTAATATCAATTCAAAACTTACAAAAAGTTATCGCTGGATTTGGTTATACCTTACCGGTTGACCCGAATCCGCCGGCACCGCGTGCGGTTTCAGTTAATTCTGTTACTACTTCTATTTTTGCTTGTTCGTATTTGGCAATTACCATTTGCGCAATTCTTTCATCCGGTTTTATTGTATAAGGCTCGTTTGAAAGATTAACAACAGGAATACAAACCTCTCCTCTATAATCTTCATCAATTGTTCCGACACAATTAATAAGGCTTATGCCGTGCTTAATAGAAAGTCCGGA
Source organism: Candidatus Gastranaerophilales bacterium (assembly GCA_944323495.1). Next base: position 919 of record CALUSZ010000195.1, on the reverse strand, counting down.
ACGAGGACGTATTTGAGCTTCATAACCGTGTTCAAGTTCAATTTTTAAACCGGTTGGGATAAGTTTTCTTTCCAGCGGCTGGAGTATAATTTCTTCATCTATTGCTGCGCATAAATCCATGCCTGCTGCACCTTCAGTTTTGTATTCAGGCACAAATCTATTATGTTCCATTCTAAAAATCTTTAAAATCATACTCCACCTCAAAAATTTTCTTCTAGCAGGTAATTATTGTTTTACCATCAATAACCTGTTTCGGAAATATTGTAAGAGTCTCAATCCCTTTAACCTTATCAATTTTATTCGCTACAGGGTTAGCTTTCTGTGCTTTTTCAACAGCTTCGCTGCCGCCGTTTGCCATTGACATAAAGCTGTTAGAGTATTTAATAAACAGATTGCGTCTTAAACTATTATTTTCTCCTGATGTAATTGATGATACGTTCATAATTTTCACCTCACTGATTTATTTTGAATCAGTGGCTTAAAAGTGTCAATAGAAATATAACATTTGTAACAAAAAAACTTTTGTGATAGAATAAATTTTGTTGAAAATTAAATACAAGAATTATGTCGATGTGGCAAGGACTCCAGAGAAATGATTGCTTATCATTTCAAGAGGAGGAAGGCGAGTCAGGATGCGGAAGCACCGCACGAGCTGTATACAATATAGTATACCGTTCCCGCCACAAGGCAGTTGAAAATTAAATATAAGAATTATGTCGATGTGGCGGAATCGGTATACGCGCACGTTTGAGGGGCGTGTGGAGAAATCCTTGGGGGTTCAAGTCCCCCCATCGACACCATAAAAAGAGAGGTCAAAACCTCTCTTTTTTATTATAAGTTTAAAAAGTATACACAATACACAATACCAAAACGGAATTGAACAATATTTGCACGATTTGCTTATGTGTTCACAAAAAGT
>CALUSZ010000194.1 GCA_944323495.1 Candidatus Gastranaerophilales bacterium | reverse complement strand
AATATTTTTATTGTATAATCTTATAAGAAAATATTGGGCTATTTATTCCCGAATTTATTATGGAAAAGGAAAAGAGTTTGAAGCAGTCACGATTAACAATAGCGATTTTTACAGCACTATTTTTAGGTGTATTTGTTGGTTGGCTTTTCCCAGACTTTGCAGTAAAAATGCATGTTCTGGCAGAAATTTTCCTTAGAATGGTAAAAATGATTATTGCTCCGCTTTTATTTGCGACTCTTGTTGTTGGTATAGCCGGGCATGGCGATGTAAAAAGTCTTGGACGTTTAGGTATTAAAACAATTGCTTACTTTGAAGTTGTTACAACGCTTGCACTATTTATAGGTTTAGGTTTTGCTAATCTTTTTAAACCGGGAATCGGAATTGCAAATATAGCTTCTGATGATACAGGACTTACCAGAATTGTGCAAATGGCTTCAACTACTCATCATAACTCTTTTGGTGAATTGCTGTTGAGTCTTTTTCCTACAAGTATTTTCCAATCTATGGCAGAGGGAAATTTATTGCAAATAGTTGTATTCTGTTTATTTTTCTCGCTTGCAATCTGTGCTGTAGGGAAAAAAGCACAGCCGGTTATTGATATATTGAATTCAGTAGCTTCTGTTATGTTTAAGTTTACGGAATACGTAATGTTTTTTGCTCCTGTTGGTATTTTTGGAGCGATTGCTTATACGGTCGGTTCTAACGGGATTGCTATTTTATTTAATTATGGAAAAATTATAATTTCGTTGTATATAGCGCTTGCCGTATTTGTTGCGCTTGTGCTTGTTATTGTATGCAGAATTGTTAAAATATCTGTTAAATCTTTAATCAAAGCAATACAAGAGCCGGCTTTACTAACGTTTACTACTGCCAGTTCAGAGGCTGCTTTACCTAAAGCTATGGCTATAATGGAAAAATTTGGAGTGCCAAAATCTATCGTCGGTTTTGTAATGCCTACAGGATATACGTTTAATCTTGACGGTTCAACCTTATATCTTGCAATGGCTGTTATTTTTTCTACACAGCTTGTCGGAATACATCTTTCTTTTGAACAGCAGCTGGTTATTATGTTTGCTTTAATGCTTACCAGTAAAGGTGTTGCCGGAGTGCCAAGGGCCTCTTTAATAGTTCTTGCAGGAACTCTTACAAGTTTTAATATTCCAATAATCGGTGTTGCAGTACTTCTCGGCATTGATCAAATTCTTGATATGGGAAGAACAACTGTTAACTTGATTGGAAATTGTGTTGCGACTGTTGTTATTGCAAGATGGGAAAATGCTTTTGATTATAATAAGATGGCAGAATTTATTAAGATGAAAAATCTTAAGACTAATACTCTTAAGAAGATTAGGCATAATGTAAGCTTCCAAAAGGATTTCGGGGCTGGTATAAATGTGTGTGGCACGGATGACAAACAAATGAGTGAGGTATAAATATGGAATACAAAGATACACTGAATTTACCGCAGACGACTCTTGAGATGAGAGCTAATGCTACAAAAAAAGAACCTGAAACCCAAAAATTTTGGGAGGGGATAAATGTATATGAGAAGAATTTGGAACAGCGCGATAAAACTAAATCTTTTGTTTTGCACGATGGTCCTCCGTATTTGAGTTCCGGTAAAATTCACGTGGGGACGGCGTTGAATAAGATTTTAAAAGATATTCTTATTAAATATAAGTCTATGTCCGGATATTATGCTCCTTATGTTCCCGGTTATGACGGCCACGGGCTTCCGATTGAAAATGCAGTTGTAAAGAATATTAAAGGCGGGAGAGAAGCTCTTACTCCGGCAGAATTAAGAGAAAAATGCCGTGAGTATGCAAATACTAGCCTTAAGGGACAGGAGTCTGAATTTAAACGTTTGGGCGTCTGGGGCGACTGGGAACACCCGTATATTACCTACGCGCCTGAATTTGAAGCTGAGCAGGTTCGCGTATTTGGTGAGATGTATAAAAAAGGGTATGTTGAAAAGGGTTTAAAACCTGTTTACTGGTGCGCATCTTGTGAGACGGCTCTTGCTGAGGCGGAAGTAGAGTATGCTGATCATACTTCAACTTCAATCTATGTAAGATTTAAGTTCGATGACGATGCTGTAAATAAAATCGGCGATTTAATTAATTTACCAAACAAAAATGTTTATGCGGTAATCTGGACAACAACTCCCTGGACAATTCCTTCAAATATGGCAATAAGCTTACATCCTAGATTTGAATATACTTTCTTCACGTATAATAACGATGTTTACTTTATTGCCCAAGAGCTTCTTGCAAGTTTCCTTGAAGGTGTAGGCTGGGAAGAAAAAGATATTAATGTTATAGGTTCTGTAAAGGGTGCGGATTTAGAACTTTTGAATACAAAACACCCGTTGTATGATAGAAAATCACCGATTATCTTAGGCGAGCACGTAACACTGGATGCCGGTACAGGTGCTGTACACACAGCTCCCGGGCACGGTCTTGAGGACTATGAAGTCGGGGGTAAATATGGTATTGAAGTATTTTCTCCGCTGGATAGTAAAGGAAGATGGACTGAAATTGTTGGAGATAAGGATTTAGAGGGTATTCCTTATTATAAAGGCAACAAGATTGTTATAGAAAAACTTCAAGCTTGCGGAGCTTTGCTTGCTGCCTCTGATATTAACCACTCTTACCCGCATTGCTGGAGATGCAAAAACCCTGTAATATATAGGGCAACTCCTCAATGGTTTGTAAAAGTGGATAAATTCCGTAACGAAACCTTAGAAGCAATAAAAGGCGTAAAATGGATTCCTTCAAGCGGAGAAAACAGAATTTCTAACATGGTAGAAGGACGCTCTGACTGGTGTATTTCACGTCAAAGGGCGTGGGGTGTACCTATTCCTGTATTCTACTGTGAAGAGTGCGGAGAGGCAATCGTGACTGACGAAACGATTGAAAATGTTGCAAAAATCTTTGAAAAAGAAAGCTCTGATGCCTGGGTTAAATATTCGGCAGAAGAACTTTTACCTCAAGGGTTTGTTTGTCCAAAGTGCGGCAAAAAACATTTCAGAAAAGAAACCGATATTATGGACGTTTGGTTTGATTCAGGCGTAACCTGGAGGGCTGTAGTTGAGAAGCGTTCGGAAGAGCTCGGGCATATTCCTGTTGATATGTACCTTGAAGGCTCCGACCAGCATAGAGGCTGGTTCCAGTCATCTCTTTTGACTTCTGTTGCCATACAGGGTAAGGCGCCATATAAATCAGTTTTAACCCACGGTTTTGTATTCGGTGAAGACGGTAGAAAAATGTCTAAGTCTTTAGGAAACTACATTAGACCTGATGATATTATCAAAAACTACGGTGCTGATATTTTAAGACTCTGGGCAGCGTCGGTTGATTACAGAAATGATACAAAAATCGGTGATAATATAATCAAGCAGCTTGCTGAAATCTTTAAGAAAACAAGAAACACCGCAAGATTCTTGCTCGGTAATATTTACGACTTTGATCCGGCAAAGGATTATGTTAAGTATGAAGATTTAAAACCGATTGATAAATTTGCGCTTCATCAATTGAATAAAGTTATAGAAGAAGTTACGGTTGCATTTGAAAATTATGAGTTCTACAAATATTTCCAATGTTTGCAAAACTTTGCGGCCGTAGATTTGAGCGCATTTTATCTTGATATTGTAAAAGATAGATTATATACAGCAGGTAAAAAATCGCTTTCGAGACGTGCCTGCCAGACGGTTTTGTATGAAAACCTTCAGGTGCTTGTAAGAATATTAACACCTGTAATGCCTCACCAGGCCGAAGATATCTGGCAAAATACTCCTGAATGCCAAAGAGGCGGGTTAGAAAGTATTTTGCTTGCAAATTGGGTTGAAGTAAATAAACAATGGAAAAACGATAAATTGGAAGAAGATTTCACGAAAATCTTGAAAACAAGAGAAGTCGTAACCCGTGCAATTGAGCCTCTAAGGGCTGATAAGAAGGTCGGAAGCTCTCTTGAGGTTGCCGTATACGTTAAATCAGAAAATGCCGATGTATTAAAAGCAAATGCAAAAGATTTAGCGGATATATTTATTACTTCGCAAGCTTATGTAACAGAAACTGCGCCGCAAGATGTATTGAATGAATATACGGAAAACGGAACAACTGTCTGGGTAACAAAAGCCGAAGGTGAAAAGTGTGAACGATGCTGGAAGTATAGAAAGCTCGGTGAGCACAGCGGATATGAAACAATTTGTTCTGATTGTTATGAAGCAGTAACAGAATAAGCAAATAAAAGTGGGCGGAATGCAAATGCATTCCGCCCACTTTTTATTATAATTCTTAGCTTAATTTTTCAATCAAACCGGCATGCTTTGATGCGAACTCTTTACCCCTTGCAATGATTGCAGCTTTTAGGATTGCGTGCAAATCAATCGGCGTAAGGTCTTTGTAATTATTCGGAAGTCTGAGTGACCAATTTTGGTCGCCTGAAGTTCCCGGACGATTGTAAACATCATGGATTTGGAAATAATCCGTAAAGAACATTTGAATATTTTTAGCTTTTGAAGCAAATATTTCAGTAAGTTTTACGAATTTCAAATAATCTTTATCCTGCGTTAATCTTACGATAATA
>CALUSZ010000193.1 GCA_944323495.1 Candidatus Gastranaerophilales bacterium | reverse complement strand
TTTTTGCGCTTGAAAGAACCGGAATGAAGAATTCGGAAAACCAGCCGACCTGGGCTGTGTACGGATTTTTTAAAGCCATATTTGATTTACTTTCAAAAATACACCCTGACTATATAGCTGTAGCTTTTGATGTCGGAAGAAGAACATTCCGTACGGAAAAGTTTGAAGAATATAAGGCGAACCGCGAAGCCATGCCTGATACTATGAGAAGCCAGCTTGGGATTATAACGGAAGGCTTAGAGGCATTTGATATTCCTATTATTACAAAAGAAGGTTTTGAAGCAGATGATATTATCGGAACAATATCAAAAGAAGCTTCTGAAAACGGGCATCATACTCTTATTTTGACGGGCGATCAGGATAGTTTTCAGCTTGTAGATAAGGAAGGGACTGTAAAAGTCCTGATTCCTACTAAAGGTGAGCTTCTGGAATACGACTGGAGCAAGGTTTACGAAAAACTCGGGGTTTATCCTAATCAGGTAATTGATTATAAAGGTTTAAGGGGGGATACTTCCGATAATATCCCGGGAATTAAGGGGATTGGAGAAAAGACCGCGCAAAAACTCCTGAACAGATATCCGCATCTTGAAGATATTCTTGCTGATTGCGATAATATTCCGGAAAAAGCTGTAAGGCAAAAGATTTGCGAGCAGAAAGATATTGCAATATTATCAAAAGATTTGGCTACAATAGTTAGAGATGTTGATTTAGATTTTAATATAAATAATGCAGTGGTTTCTCTGCCTAAAATTGAAAATGTTTCGGCTTTCTTAAGAAAAATGCAGTTCTATACTTTTATTAAAAATATTGATAAAATATTAGCTTCATTTAACGGTGAATCTTCCGGTCAAAACCTAAATCTTTTTTCTCAGCCTAAAGGCGAAACGATACAGCAGAATTTGTTTTCGCAGGCTATAAAAGATACGGTTGAGGATAGAGGGTTTGAATATGTAAAAACTGATGATAATAACTTGAGAGAAATTCTAGGTAAAATATCTTCTTTCGAACGTATTGCAATCAAATGGTATCGAAAAGATGATTTGATAAGTGCCTGTTCAATCTCGAATGGTGAGCAGAATTATTATTTCTCTGATAAATATACTCTTATGCTCAAGGATATTGTCGAAAATCCGGATATAAAGAAAATAGGTTATGACGCAAAATCTGATTATCACTTGCTTTTGAATAACGGATTTTCGCCTAAAGGCTTAGAGTACGACGTTTTGCTCGCAAGTTATGTTAAAGACCCGAATAGAAAGCATACTTTAGAAGCTCAAGCCCTAGATTTTATTAATCATATTATGACAGCAGCTGACGGAAGCGAAAAATTTGCTTGTGATGAGGCGTATACTATCTATAAATTGTATGAATACTGGCAGACTCATCTGGATGATAAAGAGCAGAAACTTGTTAATGATATTGAAATTCCTTTAACTATTGTACTTGCTAAAATGGAGCATACAGGAGTTGCAATTGATTGTGAATATTTAAAAGATTTATCCTCATATATGACTGAAAAACTTGCAGAGCTTGAAGATTTAATCTATCAGCTTGCGGGAGGTCCTTTTAATATTAATTCTCCAAAACAGGTTGCAGAAGTTCTGTTTGATAAATTGGAATTAAAGACTAATAAAAAGAAGAAAACCCGCTCAACAAGCGCAGAAGTCTTAGAAGAACTTGCGCAAGAATACGAAATTTGCGACTATATTTTACAGCACAGGAAATTTTCTAAACTTAAATCTACTTATACAGATGTTTTGCCGACTCTTATAAGCAAGCGTGACGGCAGGATTCATACGACTTATAATCAAGCGCTTACGGTAACAGGGCGTCTTTCATCTTCCAACCCGAATTTGCAAAACATTCCTATAAGGACAGAAGAAGGAAATAAAATCCGCTCGGCATTTTGCGCTATGGATAAAGAAAATTCTCTAATACTTTCTGCCGACTATTCCCAGATTGAATTGAGGCTGCTTGCTCATGTTTCAGAGGACGAGCATCTTATTCACTCGTTCATCTCCGGAGAAGATATCCACACAATGACAGCGTCAAAAGTTTTCGGTGTCGGCTTGAATGAAGTTACAAAAGAGATGAGAAGGCGCGCAAAAGCCGTTAACTTTGGTATTGTATACGGACAGTCCAAGTACGGCTTAGCCAAAAATCTCGGAATTTCAAATAATGAAGCACAGGAATTTATCGATAAATATTTTGAAACATATCCAAGGGTAAAAGAATATATGAACTATGAAATCGATTTTGTTAATAAACACGGATATGTAGAGACGATTTTCGGGCGCAAGCGTTACTTAGCATCAGAGCTGCACAGTTCAAATTTCCAGATAAGAGAATTTGCCCAGAGAGCTGCAATTAACCAGCCTCTTCAAGGAACTGCCGCTGATTTAATAAAAATGGCAATGATAGATGTTGAAAAAGAGCTTGAAGCAAAAAAACTCAAGACAAAAATGATTATGCAGGTTCACGATGAACTCGTTTTTGAGGTTCCAAAAGACGAGCTGGAAACAGTAAAAGAACTTGTCCTCAAATGTATGGAATTAAACCAGCCTCTAAGAGTTCCGCTTGAAGTTGATATAAATTACGGATCCAGCTGGCGCGAGGGCTAGGGGAAAATGGGTATAAACAATCTTGCTTAAATCTACTTGAGCTTTACCCCAGCTCATATTTACCCCTATTCATACCTTAGAATTCGTAGGTTGGGTAAAACCCAACACTTTATACTTTGTTGGGTTTCACCCAACCTACTCGGGCTTAAAGAAAAATTAAACAAATAAAAAATTATTCGTATCGAAGTGCATCTATAGGATTAAGAAGCGAAGCCTTGTATGCTGGGTAATATCCAAACCCGACTCCGACAAGCCCTGAAAAACTTAATGCTAAGATTATTGAAAACAAAGATATAGAAATCGTCATTGAAGGCGCAAAAACCGTGATTAAATAAGAACCGACGATTCCGACCACAACCCCTATTAACCCTCCAATCATAGAAAGAAGAAATGATTCTACAAGGAACTGCCATCTTATATCATTAACCCCCGCTCCGATTGCCATTCTAATTCCTATTTCCTTGGTTCTCTCTGTGACGGATACGAGCATAATATTCATAATCCCAATTCCGCCCACTAAGAGCGAAACAGAAGCTATAGAAGCCAAAAGGATTGCAAATGTCTGAACCGTTGATTTCATTCTCTCCTGAAATTCGGCAGAATTTCTAACCTCAAAATCGTTTTCCTGATTTTTACCTATATGGTGGCGTGATATCAATATTTCGTTTATATCTTCTATTGTTTCGTCTAGAGTATCCGGATCCTGCCCCTTTATAACTATCTGACTTACAGTTCCCGGAAAATCCGTTCCGAAAACTTTTTTCTGTGCTGTAGTTATAGGAATAAAAATTAAATCGTCCTGATCAAAAGGCCCGGACTGTCCTTTGGTTTTTAAAAGTCCAATGACTTTAAACGGAATATTTCCGACTCTGATAACCTTATTTATGGGATCAACATCTCCAAAAAGTTCTGTTGCTATAGTTGAGCCGATAATCGTAACTTTAGCACTGTTCTGCAGATCCTCCGGTATAAATCCGCGTCCCATCTCTATCTCGTAGTTTTTTATATACAAATAAGCAGGCTCTACTCCATAAACCGTTGTAGACCAGTTTTGGTTTCCGTACGTTAACTGCTGGGTTTGGGAAGATAGCGTAGAAATTGCAAGAATCCCGCGTGCCATTTTTTTTATAGCAAGAGCATCTTTAGAAGTTAATGTCGGCTTTGTTCCCATACCCATATGAACCCCGCCTGATTTAGCAGAAGCCGAACGAATGGTCAGAATATTTGTGCCCATTGCCTCCATATTTTCTGTTACCTTTTTACTTGCACCTGTTCCGACTGCAAGCATAATAATAACAGCACTTACACCGATAATGACTCCAAGACTCGTAAGAGCAGAGCGAAGCATATTTACGCGCAGCGAGTTTATTGCCATTTTTAAAGTTGATTTAAAATCTAACATTATTTCTCTATGAATAAAGTATCACAAATATTTGTCTGCGGAACATAATCATATTCATTAATGGAAATCTTATTAATAATCTTAGAGCGTTTTTTGCGGAAAAGCATATCAATAAACGCTTCTAATCTTGTAATAAATCCGGCTTCTCCTGTATGTTCATCAATTGTAAGAGAAAGAATAGGTTTTCCAAGCTCTTTTGCTTTTCTCGTAATTCTTTCTATCATTAAAGAATCAGGTCCGCATCCAAATGCATTAAGAGTTATTATACCGTCAATCTTGTTATCTTTAAGATAATGTCCGGCAGTTCCTGTCATTTCGTATTCATTTGCCCAGTAGCGTTTTTCACCAAGTGCAACAATACCCTCTGCCATCTGCTCGTCTGTAAGCTGAAGTGATGTGAACACTTTAACGTCCATTTTTTCTAATTTTTCAAAAATTTTCATACAAGCTCTATCATCATAAATGTTATATGCATGTGACACAAGTGCAACATTTATAGGAGCTGAATTAGAAGGGTTTTCTATAAATACTTTTCCCTGGAGAGCATAGTTCATAGCCTTCTTATAGCTCATACCGGAGCGCATCATGACAAGAAAGTTATTGTATACTCTCCAGCCCTGTTTTGAAGCTTTTTTGATATCATCAAAGTTTGTAATTCCAAAAGGTTTAACTGCTTCTTGAAGAAATTCATATAATCCCTGATGTTTTTGGGATTTATCTAAAGTAGGTTCTATAATATTAATATCGCCTTTAATAACATTTCTTACCAAATCAGGAAGTCCTCTGATTTTGGAACAATTATAAATTTTAGGTGCAATTGATTGCAGAGATGGTACAAAAATATTCTTTACATCTTTTTTTATCAGATTCAGAATGTGTCCGAGATAAATTTTTATAGGAAGACAGGTTTCAGTAACAACAAGGGCAGAACCATCTGACATAGTCTGTTTTGTCGTAGGGTCTGACAATATAATTTTAATCCCTAAACTTGTAAAGAAGCCATACCAGAATGGGTAATTGTTATAAAATGACATTCCTCTGGGGATTCCGATAACCAAATCTGTTGTATTTTCCATGAAAAACCTTTTCTTTTTATATACGTACCAGAATAATAATACCTCGAAATAATTTTTTTGTCACAAAATGTGTTGAAATGTAAAGTTATGATATAATTTAACTATGAAAATTTTAGGAATAGATCCGGGAATGGCAATTGTCGGATACGGGATAATTGAAGCGGAAAACGATGATAAAATAGAGCTTATAACCTCAGGTTCCATACAAACTGATAAAAATTTATCTGACTCAAAAAGACTTCTTGAAATTTATAATGATTTAACTATGGTTGTAGGAAAATATCAGCCGGATTGTGCTTCGGTGGAGGAATTATTCTTTTTTAAAAATCAAAAAACAGTTATTCCTGTAGCAGAAGCAAGAGGCGTTATTCTAACGGTTCTTGAAAATTTTAATATTCCTATATACAGTTATACTCCAATGGAGGTCAAACAGGTTTTAACGGGGTATGGAAGAGCTGAAAAAAAAGAGGTGGAACAGATGGTTAAAATAGCTCTTGAAACTGAGAATTTACCCAAACTCGATGATACTGTTGATGCGATTGCTATTGCGATATGTCATTCAAGATATCGCAGGTAGCAAAAAATTTTTTTAGAAGTTTTATAATAGTATGAGGATATTTCCAGTAACATTATCGAGAACAAATCAAACTGCCTTCAGATCAGATGCCGGTTTAAAAAAGTCTGTCCCTGTTGCGGATGAATTTGTTAAATCAACGGGTTCTCTTGATATCGCAAGGCTGAAACTTTTAGGTATAAAGCATTTTAGGCTTATTGATTCAAATTCAATACGCGGTGTTACTCTTGCAAATCAAAAAACATCTTTACTAACAGAGCTTAAAGAGTGCGGGATTAGGACTATTGTAGATTTAAGAGCAGAAGGCGGCGATGATTCCAAATATGCAGAAACATGCAGAGAAAACGGGCTTGATTATGTTAATTTTAAACTAAAGATTAATATGCCGATATTTAATCTCCCGCTTTCCTCTAAATTATCGACTATTGAGAGGCAGCAGGAAATAGATGCGTTTATAAAAAGGCTGCCTGACTTTTTTAAGATTATGGATGAAGGAAAATATTATATGGCCTGCCTTCTCGGGCTGCATAGAACAGATTTAGCTGTTGTGCTTAATTATTTAGTTAATCCAAATGAGCCTAAAACTCCGCCGATTTTGTCTCATATGTATATGAAAGAAGAACCGAATTTTACAAATAAATATATAGGTGCTATGAAAAACCTGCTCAAAAATATTAAGCCGGAGCACAAGCAATATCTTGGCCTGCCCGAAGACTTTAATTCAATCTTTGATGCAAGGATTTTAAAATTAAGGCTAATGAATGGAATAACAAAATAATTAATCCACAGAGAAAATATCCTGCAAATCTTCCATCGTGAGTGATTTTGTAATATTTCTGTCTATAGAAACTACGCTGTCGACAAGATCGCGTTTTCTGCCTTTAATCTTTTGAATTTTTTCTTCCACAGTATTTTTAGTAATAAGCCTGTACACAAATACTTTCTTAGTCTGCCCGATACGGTAAGCCCTATCTGTAGCCTGATCTTCTACTGCAGGATTCCACCACGGGTCATAGTGGATAACGTAATCCGCTCCGGTTAAGTTCAAACCTGTACCGCCGGCTTTCAAGCTTATCAAGAATATTGGTATATTTGGATTATTATTGAAGTTTTCAACAGCAGCCTGTCTGTCTTTTGTCTTACCTGTTAAATATTCATATGGAATACCCTCTCTTTCAAGCCAAGCTTTTATGATATCAAGCATATCTACAAACTGGCTGAATAAGAGAACTCTGTGTTTTTCCTGAATAATCTGCTCAAGCATACCTTTCAAGTATTCAAATTTACCGGATTTCATGACACCTTTAACATTTTCTTTGTCATATAATCTCGGGTGACAGCAGATTTGACGTAAACGTAGAAGCGCAGAGAAGATTGACATTCTGCTCTTTTCAAGCCCGTTAAGCTCAATACTCTTAAAGAGTTCTTCTTTCGTGCTGTCAAGTACTTCAAGATAAAAGTCTTTTTGCTCATCTGTAAGTTCGCAGTATGCCATATTTTCAACTTTATCCGGCAAATCTTTTGCAACATCGCGTTTCATACGTCTTAAGATGAACGGGAATATTTGAAGCTTCAAACGTTTTTCAACAGTTTTATCCTGTCTTTCCATAATTGGTGTAACATATCTGTAATTAAATTCCGCAACATTAAATAAGAATCCGGGCATAAGGAAATCAAATACGGACCAGAGTTCTTCAAGTTTGTTTTCAATAGGAGTCCCGGAAAGTGCGAGTTTATGATCAGCTTGAAGTTCTTTAACAGCTTGTGCTGTTTGTGAAATTGCGTTTTTAATATTTTGAGATTCATCTAAGATAATATATCTGAAATTATACTTTTTAAGCTTTGCAATATCACGTCTTACAAGAGCATAGCTTGTTATAACAATATCATATTCCGGAATATGCTTGAACAATTCTTTTCTATCAGCACCTGTAAGTTTTAGACAGGTCAAATCCGGTGTAAATTTTTGGATTTCAGCTTCCCAGTTAAAAACAACTGTTGTCGGAGCAATAACCAACGTTGTTTGAGGCCCGTCAACTTCTTTTGCTTTCTGTAAAAGACTCAGTGCCTGCAGGGTTTTACCAAGCCCCATATCGTCAGCCAGAATCCCGTTTAGGCCGTACTGATACAAGAACCAGAGCCAATGGAAACCTTTGACCTGATATTCTCTGAATTCTGCATTAACTCCCTTTGGTATCTCAACTCCATCTGATGTGGTTGAAAAAGTGGATATCTGTTCCCAGAATTTTTTGAACTTATCGCTCATTACAAGCTCAAAACCCTGGTTTTGCAGCTCTGTAATCAAACCGACACGATACGTTTTTACTAAGAATTTGTTTTCATTATTTCTGTATGCATCAAACGAGTTAAACGAACGCATAATCTGGTAAATGTTCTGCGCTGGATACTCTACAAAACCTAAACTTCTGACTCTTGCATATTTTTCTCCGCTCTGGATTGTGTCGTAGATATCATCAAAGTTTATAACTTCTTCTCCAACCTGGCCGTAAAGCTGGATTTCCATGCTATCAACAGATTCTTCCGAAAAATCAATTTTTGCACACATTTTAAAAGGCTCTTCCAGAAGCTTAAAGAAATTCATATCATCTCTCTCTTCAAACTTCCAGCCCTCTCCTGCCTGTTGGATATAGTAATTATAAAAATCAATAGCGTTTTCTTTTTCTAATGCCAGGTTATTTGTCTGCATCGGAACAAATTTGCATGCAAGAAGCATATTATACGCCATCTGCTCATGCTCGTAATCTCTTTTTATCCAATAAACAAGTCCGTCTTCTTCAGTACTTTTTACAGAAATATAAGGGGACTTATCCTTGCTCTTTGAATAAGGAACTCTTACTCCGGAATAATCAAATTCTAAAGACGCTTTTAGAGACTGGTCATAGTCGATACCTAATGTTACAACATTAACAGGCGGTTTATGTTCCAAAAGGAGCTTAGAAATATTTTCTGCAATAGTAACATTCATAATCTCTTTAAGATGCGGAAGCTCTTCATATACGAATTTGCCGCCGTCAGCTTCTTTTAAATCCGTAAAAGTTGATTTTATAATACTTTGCGGAAGCTCATTCATTGCAATATTAATCGGGAAAATAATATTTTTATACCTTCCCCACTTAATCTGTCTTGAAAAATACTTAACTTCTTCAAAGGGAATAATACCTTCTTTATCCGGCCTTGTCCAGAAGAGTTCAAGAACAATATTTGTTCCGCCGTTAATTGTAGTTGTTGAAACATCCAGATTTAAATTCCAGACATTATCAGTAAACTGAATTCTCTCTTTAGTTTTTTCGTCTAAAACTTCCTCTAATTCTGCCATTAGAGGAAATACCGGAGCAAACTTGGTAATAGGGATATCATACCAGCCGGCTTTCTTATCCTGTTTGGAAATTTTTAAAAGAGTCTGGAACAGCGCTAATTCTGATTTTTGCGCATCATTAAGCTCAAAATTCGGATCGGTTCTCTGAATATCAATCAAAGCTCTTAAGATATTTTCAAGAGAACGTACAATTTTATTTGTAGAACGGTCTCTTACAAGTATTGAAAAGAAATTCTGGCGCCTTTTGGGATTAAAGTGAAAAATATAGCTTCCTTGAGGTTCAGTTTTAAGTGCTGTATCAATATCTGAATTATCCGGCTCAATTCCGTATTTCTCAAACATCCAGTTGTCATAAGCACAGTCTCCTATTGCTTTCAGAGCTATTGCGACAGAATGTTTGCACCATTCTTCTTTTAATGGGCAGTTGCATCTTGCCTCTATTTTGTTCTTTTTAAAGATTAAATCTGTAATATAAAAATCCTGGTAATTTCCTTTTACCTTGCCTTTAAAAAAGTTTTTTTCAGGATATGATTCCTGAATCATATCTTTCTGGTAATACTCATATCCACGCCTCCAGCTTCCGGGCGTTGCATTCTTTTTTAAAAAATCATAATTAAACTTAAATCCGCTCATGAACGTGAGGTACTCATCCTTTTCGGGCTTGTAAATACTAAAATAGAAGTCAAATAAAAGACTTCTCTTGACATCCCCCCGCCCGCGCGGTATCCTGTCCTTACCGTGGGCCCGGCCCATCCGCCGGCGCCGCGCATTTTTCCATACCGTCACGGGTGAGCACTTACCGGCAGTCAGGCTACGGCCTGGCTGCTTTGCTTTATAGGGGCGGCCCGTGCCCCCGGCGCGCCGGCGGGCGCGCGGTTCTTGTGAAAGGAGAGCCTCGTCATGTCCCTGTCCTATCTCTGGCCCATCGTCCTGGTGGTGGTCTCCAACGTGGTCTATCAGATCTGCGCCAAGTCCGTTCCCCAGAAGATGGACGCCATGGCCTCCATGACCGTGACCTATCTGGTGGGGGCGGTCTGCTCCGGCGTCCTGTTCCTTATCCTCCATCCGGGCGGGAGCCTTCTCCAGGAATACGCCAAGCTGAACGCGGCGCCCATCCTCCTGGGGGTCTCCGTGGTGGGGCTGGAGGTGGGATTCCTCTACGCCTACAGGGCGGGCTGGCCGGTCAGTACGGCCTCCATCGTCCAGAGCGTCTTCCTGGCCCTGGCCCTGCTGGTGGTGGGCGCCGCCCTCTATCAGGAGGCCGTCACGCCCAGCAAGGTCCTGGGCGTGGCGCTGTGTCTCGCGGGGCTGTTTTTCATCAACCGGTGACACGGCGCTGTCAAAGAGCGGAGAGTGGAGAGGCCGGCGGCCTCTCCACTCTTTATTCCCCGTCCGCGGCAGCGGACGGGGGCCCATGCGCAGGAGGGATGCTCGGCGGGATCCCGCCGGGACTTACTCTCAGCAGAAGCCCATGGTCAGGGGATTCACGTCCCCCTCCGGGGGCACGATGCACAGCAGGGACAGCTTGCCGCTGTCAGCATTGGCGCCGAAGTTGTGGGGCAGGTTGGCGGGCACGTGGACCCAGGCGCCGGGATGGAGCTCATAGGTCTCGTCCCCCACGTTGAAGAAGCCGTCCCCCTCGATGCACACGGTCCAGTGGCACCAGGGATGGGCGTGGGAGTCGGAGGCGGCGCCGGGGGCCAGGGTGAAGCACCGCATCACGAAGTCGTCCCAGAACCGGCCGTCGGGGCCGTAGACGATGCGCTTTTCCGAATTCTCGATGAAGTGGCCGCCGGTGACCACCGGCAGGTCGGAGATCATGCCGCCGTACTGCATTTTCTGTTCCATGGTGTATTCGTCTCCTTTTTTGATCATATGGCTCGTTGCCGCTCAATACTCCAGAATGACCTTGGGCTTTTCAAAGGGCACCCCGTTTTGCAGGGAGTCCCCCACCGGGCACCGCTGCTCCACCAGGTCGATCAGGGCCTGGACCTTGGCGGGGGGCGCGTCGGTGGTGACGTGGAACACGAAGCGGATCCGCTCGTAGCCGGGGCGGAAGTCCGTGTAGCCCATCATGCCGGCGGAGTCCATGTCGCCTTCCACCTCCACCCAGATGTCCTCCAGGTCCACCCGCATCTGCCG
>CALUSZ010000192.1 GCA_944323495.1 Candidatus Gastranaerophilales bacterium | reverse complement strand
TTTCTGCATCCTAATGGTCTTTTTAGTGTTTATTATCTAGGAGTTTATATGATTTTTGGGGTATATTGCTATTTAGTGTTTCGGCTACACTTAAAGTGTGTATTTATATTATTGCACATAAGAATTTTAAGTCAAGGGGGTAGATGTATTTTATTTAAAAATTTGTTTTAAAATGTGAAAAACGGCTTGAATAAAGGATTTAAGTGCTTTACAAAACTTAATAAAATCTATAAAAAATAAAAGGGTATTAATAATTGTAATTAATACCCTTTTTATTTTATCATGCTTTTTTTATTCCAAAGACTGATACCCTGATTTATGAGTTTTTAAAAGAACTCCGCGTTTTGATGTCTGGATAAACTCTATCATGTTTTCTATGTATTCATTCATCGGAATTTCAGCTTTAATTTTTTCTATTGCCTGTGTTGTATTTAGCTCTTCTGATATTAATAATTTGAAGGCTTCATTTGTTGCGGTTCTAACTTCTTGTGAAACCCCGCGTCTTTTCATTGCGATAACATTCAATCCTCTTGGAACCGGCGGTCTGCCTTCTCCTTTAGAGTATGGAAGGATATCCTGTCTTGAAGCAGAGAAGCCGCTTATGATAGCCATAGAGCCGATTCTTATATTTTGATGGAAAACGCTCATTCCGCCAACAAATGCACCAAATCCGACATGAACATGTCCGCCTAATGTTACGAGGTTTGCCAGAATAACTTCGTCCTCAAGAACACAGTTATGTGCAATGTGTGAGCCTACCATCAGTAAACATTTATTTCCGATTCTGGTTGTAAAATCTCCGCATGCTGCGCCTCTGTGTATTGTTACGTTTTCTTTTATTATTGTACCGTCTCCGATAACAACTTTAGTCGGTTCGCCTTTGTAACCTAAATCCTGCGGCTCGGAGCCTATAGTAGAAAATGGAGAAATTGTGCAGTTTTCACCAATTTCTGAAAACTCAATATAAGCATTTGCTATAACTCTTGTACCTTTTCCTATTTTTACCCCTTCGCCAATAACAACATTAGGTCCGATTATAACACCTTCTGCAATTTCAGCAGACGGGTGAATTACTGCTGAAGGGTGAATTGAACCTGTTTTTTCCAATAACGTATTTGTCATTCTCTTTCTCCATATACTTTCACTACAAATCAAGTATAGTATAAAAAAAGAGATTTCCCTGAAATATTTATATAATCTTTATTTCTTTGTAACCAGTGCTTTATTGAACATCTGTTTATAGTAATCCATGTTGATATTCAGATTTTCGCCGATTTCAAACAGCATTACAAGCAGGTCTCTATCAGCCTGGCAGGTTATATTCTGTATAAGTTCTGCTATATTTGTAACTATTTTGGAAAAATAATAGCTTTGAGCTTCTGCAATATCAACTTTTATCTCAAGCTTGGCAATACTGTCTAAAAGCTCCAGCGTTGCATCTACCTGCTGAAGGTCAAGAGCATATGAGAGCCTGTTGATGTTTTGGGCAACTTTTTTGCTGAAAATTTTAGCTGTCGGAGTCTTATCAATCTCAATACCGATTCGTTTTGCCTCAAAATTAATATCAGATGCCTGCTGGATTATATCGCTGTCTAAGAACCCTCTTGAATCTACAAACAGCTCATTAAACTGCTTGGTAAGTACATATTGGGCAGAAATCTTGAATTCTTTCGGTATCTCAAGCCCCAGTGTCTGCATTTGATAAATAGAACCCTTGCCTTCGTTATACATAGATTCATAAGTATTTGCAAAGAGCTGTAATTTACCTTTAAGCATTGTCTCTAAGATTTTACGTCTTTCTTCAATAAAGATATCTTTTAACGTAAAGTATTCTGAACCAAAGGTATTATCAATACTTCTTATAATTTCCGTAAGCGGTGATACAAGGTAAGTTCTCGTGAGTTCTTTTTGCATATCAAGAAATTCTTCATCAGTTGAATATTCTTTTATCGCGCATTGGAAATCCCCGCCGGAGAATTGAAGGAGTGCAAAAATCATATTGGATTTTTCAAGCGTAACTTTTGATTCTACTTCAATATGTCCGGTAATAAACTTTGAGTTGCCTTTTGTAACGCTTTTATAAGAATGTTTTCTAATTTTGTAGCAATAGACATTTTCTTCATCTTCAATATCCGTATATAGAGATGATATTGCCCATAAGCTTACAATCTGCTTTGCCGTTACAACAGAAGGCTTTACAAATTTTTCGTAAACATCTTTTCCCGTTCCGAATTCAGGAATATTACTTTTTGCCTCTTTTAATATTTCAAGGAATGGTGTTTCTAAATCCTTTTTCATAAAGGATTTAGCTAATTGCATAACGCGTGCGGCGTATTTCATAATCTGTACGGTTTCGATTCCTGAAATTTCAGAGAAGAACCAACCGCAGCTTGTGTACATAAGCATTGCCTGTCTCTGGATTTCAAGGAGTTCCATCGCACGAACCTTTTGTTCCTCTTCAAGATCCGGAATAAAGTATTCGTCCTGAAAATTCTTAACGCTTATATCGCTTCTGTCCATGATAACAGTTATATAGTTATCTCTTGCTTCTTGCGGATTTTTAAAATATTTTTTACCCTGTCTGTGATAGAGATTTGTCATCTCATCTCTTAAAAAGTCTAACGCGTTTCTGAGCGGTTTTCTCCATTTCTGGTTCCAGCCCGGGTGTCCTCCGGTAGAGCAGCCGCAATCATCACACCATCTTCCGACACCATGGAAACAGCTCCATGATGAAACAGGCTTAATTTCTACTTCCCAGTCGCTTCTATATTTTTCGAGATATTCTGCGTAATTGGTTACGGTAAATCCAGCATCTTTAACTTTTACTTTCATTGCATAAGCTAAGGCCATGTCGCCGAATTTTGTGTGGTGGCCGTAGCTTTCGCCGTCTGTTGCAATATTTACAAGCTGAGGGTAGTTCCTTAAATCTGAAATACCGTCTTTTAGTCTGTTAACAAATTTATTACCGTCTGTTAAAAGCTCATCAAACGCTACAGAACGGGAAATTGCTCCGTCATAGAAAAATAAGTCGATAAATTTTCCGGGAGCAGATTTTATATAATATCTGTATGAACGCGCCGGATCAATATTACCCCAGCTTACGTCCTGCCATGTGCTTTCACCCTCTTTTCTGATTTTTTGAGCCTGATAAGGAGAAAGTATTGTGAATTTAATATCATTTTCTACAAGTACGCGGAGAGTGTCATCATCTACTGCTGTTTCTGCAAGCCATATACCTTCCGGTTTTCTGCCAAAGCGGTATTCAAAATCCTTTATCCCCCACTTTACCTGTGTTTGCTTATCGCGCTCATTTGCAAGAGGCATAATCATATGATTATATACCTGTGCGATTGCGTTTCCATGACCGGAATACATTCTTCTTGAATTTATATCAGCTTTTATAACTCTTTCATAAGCAAGCGGCGCGAATTCTTCCATCCATGATAAAAGAGTCGGACCGAAATTGTAGCTCATATATTCATAATTATTTACTACATTTAGAATCTCGTTTTTTGAATTAACAATCTTTGATACGGAATTCGGGTTGTAACATTCGGAATTAATTCTTTCATTCCAGTCATGGAATGGCGACGCGCTGTCTTGCTGTTCTATTGCTTCCAGCCAGGGGTTTTCTCTCGGCGGCTGGTAGAAGTGGCCGTGTACTGTTAAAAAAACCTTATTCTTATCTTCCTTCTTTATTTCCGTATCGTTTGGCATAATTACTTAACTCCGTCTTTCTTTTCTTCCGGTGCTTTCTTTGTGATTGTTAATTGTTTTACATCAACCCAGGTATCACCAAGAGCGTCTGAAAAAACAACTCCCTTAATCTGGATTTCGTCATTTGTCTTTAAATCTATGAATTTTTCAGCTTCTTCTCTTTTCAGAAACAATTTCATCTCTGAAAGCGGAATATCATGAGTTGTATCATCACGTTTTATCAAAAACGAGATATAATCATCTGATGATTTAAAGGCAGGTTTGTAATCCAGCCCCAGTGTAGAAAATTTATCAAACTTTGCTTTCATAAGCACGGTTTTATTCAAATAGCTTGACGGTGAATTTACAACAGTCAACGGAGCAACGTCATAAACAACTGTCTTTGTCTGTGCTGCTGTTGCTGCCGGTTGAGCATAAGCCTGTTCTATATATACTGCGCTTGTTGTAAAAATACCTGCGCTTAAAACCACTAATAAAGCAGATTTAACATATTTTATATAATTCATTATAATACCCTCTTCTTTCTTAACATTTTAACATGCATTCTATTGATTGTAAATTTAGAAACTGCTTGTATCAATATATTATTTTTATGATATATTATAGTATATGCGAGATTTAGATTCAATAAACAAAGAGAGAGAAGGAAGGGCTAATCTTTCTCAGTATAAAGATTTAATTGAAACAATATCCAAGGTTGAGTATAAAAAGTTTTCCAACCTCGGACTTATTGAGCTTTCAGAAGTTATTGCCCTTGCAAACTACACTGTTTATTATCTGGTTAATAATTCAAAGAACAAAGAATTATATAACACGGCATACCTTACAAAAGCCATTAAATGGGCTATAAGAAACGAAATGCGCAGACGCTATAAGTGGTATGTTATGAAGAATCAGGAATCTAACGAACAGGAACAGATTAAAGACGCTGTATATAAAACGATTCTTTCTGTAGAAGAAATGGCAGAGGGAGATAATCCTACACAGATTAAGGATTCCAGAAGAACCCCCGAAGAAAAAGCCGAAATAGTCGAACTTAAAAACAGGATTTGTGAAGCTATGAAAAAGCTTTCGCAAAGAGAACAGGATTTGATTGAGGCTAAATATTTTTATGATAAAAAACTTAAAGATATTTCAGTAGAGTTTAATATCTCACAATCAAGGATTTCAAGAATTATTCAAAATGCATTGGATAAAATAAAAAAAGACTTATTAAAGCAGGAAGAAGTTGAAGATGAAAACAATATTTGAAAAATCAACAGGGGCTGATGGTATCGGAGTTTGGGAAGGTTCTTTGGGAGATTTTATTCCGAAAGAAATGCTGAGAGAGGGAAAAATAGGACTTCCTCAGTTGAGTGAACTTGATGTGATGCGCCATTACAAAGAATTGAGCGACAGAAATTTTTGTGTGGAAAAAGGTTTTTATCCTCTGGGTTCCTGCACAATGAAATATAACCCGAAAGTTAATGAACTTTTGGCTTCTCTTGAGGGATTTACAAATCTTCACCCGCTTCAATCAGATGAAGATTCGCAAGGTGCATTGGAGCTTATGTATAAACTTCAAGAGGCTCTAAAGAAGATTACCGGAATGGACGCAATGACACTTCAGCCGGCAGCCGGTGCGCACGGTAAACTTACCGGCATGATGATAATTAAAAAGTATTTCGAAGTAAAAGGCGAAACAAACAGCAACAAGGTTATTGTTCCTGATTCCGCTCATGGTACAAACCCGGCTAGTGCTAAAATGTGCGGATTTGATATTGTTGAAGTGAAATCAAATTCAAGAGGACAGGTAGATATTGAGGCACTAAAAGGCTTGCTGGATAAAGATGTTGCAGCAATTATGATGACAAATCCTAATACATTAGGTATTTTTGAAGAGAATGTACTTGAAATATCAGAGTTAATGCACGAAAATGGCTCGCTTCTCTATTATGACGGCGCAAACTTTAATGCGGTTATGGGTTGGACAAATCCAGCGTTAATGGGATTTGATGTTGTGCATCTTAATCTGCATAAAACATTCTCAACACCCCATGGCGGCGGCGGACCTGGCGCAGGGCCTGTTGGTGTTGTAGAAAAATTGAAGGACTATCTTCCTTCTCCCGTAATAGAGTTTAAAGATGGAAAATATATTAGAAATTACGATATTAAACATTCTATCGGAAAAGTAAGAAGTTTTTACGGCAATTTTGGTGTCCTTGTAAGAGCATATGCCTATATTCTTATGATGGGCAATAACTTGAAACTTGCAAGCGCTGATGCTGTTTTGAATGCAAATTACCTGAAAGAAAAACTTAAAGCTACTTATGATTTACCGTATGATGAGCCTTGTATGCATGAATTTGTACTTTCTGGCGAAAAACAACACCATCAGGGAGTATCAACCCTTGGTATAGCAAAACGCCTCATGGACTATAACTGCCACCCGCCAACGGTTTATTTCCCGCTTATTGTACACGAAGCATTGATGATAGAACCGACAGAATCCGAGTCAAAAGAGGTTCTGGATAACTTTGTCGATATAATGCTGAAAATTGCAAAAGAAATAGAAGAAAATCCGGAAGAGGTTCTAAAATCACCCCAAAACACTCCTATAAAACGCGTTGATGAAACGTTAGCCGCAAGAAAGCCGGATTTGGTTTTTAGGGGATAAGCGTGAAACGTGGTTCGTGATTTGTGAATCGTGATTCGTGGTTATAAAATTTTTAATCTTAACTCGTACGATTTTTGAGTTTTTATATATAGATTAACTGCAGACCGGGTGAAACTAAACATATAGGAGGGTTAATAGAATTATGACTGAAGATATCCAAAGAAATTCATTGATACCGCCGGAAGAATGGCGGAAATTTAACTGGGGCGCATTCTTGCTCGGATGGGTTTGGGGTATTTTTAACAAAAGCTATATTACTCTTATCCAGCTTCCTTTAAGTTTAATTCCGGTTATTGGCGTAGTTATAAATCTGTGCTGTTCTGTTTGGTTTGGTTTTAAAGGCAACAGCTGGGCATTAAAGAACAAGGATTTTGAAAATTTAGAAGAATTTCGCAAATACCAGAAGAAATTTGTTCTTGCTGGTATTATAATGCTTTTAATATGTATTTTTGCATATATTACGGCTTTTGTTGTTATTATCTCGGTATATAAA
>CALUSZ010000191.1 GCA_944323495.1 Candidatus Gastranaerophilales bacterium | reverse complement strand
ATATTTACAAATCCAATGCCGGAAATTATTATGACAGTAGTGGATATACGTATCAACAAAACAACAATACTATTTATACAAATTCCGGCACAAGTTAACAAATATATGGAAACATGATTCAATCGTCAGATGGCAAACAGTATATCCAAACTGGTAATTTAATAGAAGAATATTAAGACCTGCTTTAATAAAGCAGGTCTTTTTTTATGCGTAATTTATACAATGTTATGCGAATGCAATGCATACGCATAAATTATCGCATTACAAAATAATATTTACGCACAAGCGGTCTGCATAGCTTTAAATAAAATAAAATTACATAACATAAAATAAGATAAAATAAAAAAAATATATAAATATATTTTTTTATTTTAGACAAATAAACATTTTTTATTTTTTCTTTTTTTTTACATAGAAGATATGTTCAATTATTGCATAGAAAAATAAAAGTCAAGTAAAAAATACATTTTGTAAACAAATGTAAAGATAAATTTTTTCAGTAAAATCAAACCATTTAACCTTTTAGTAAATCGTTCAATCAATCAATCAACGAGATTTTTTAAAAAAAATGTTTTATATTTCAAAATGTAGTTTGAATAAATTTTAAAAGTTCAACTCGTGGACAGGTTATTTCACGGGGCGGGAGCCAATGGGGACTAACGGACACTGCCTGTTCAAAATATGGGGATAGTATGCCCAAAGGGAGAGAGAAAGTATATGAAGCTTATCTGTTGTAATGCAGAAATAGACCGCATTGAAGCGTGGTTCTTAAAAGACATTGAAAATTTTACAGCAAGAAGATTGTTTTTTGTTAACTGCTCAATATGTGGACAACCTGTAATTACTTTATATGAAAAAAGAATTGCAGATAATAAAGTTTTTATTGATGCAAATATTAGAGGTTTAAATGCGGTAAAAACTTTGTACCGAGAAAAATCACGTATAGTAACAAAGATATGTAACTTAGATAAAAATAATCTGTACGGCTGGATTTACGGTAAAAATGTAGAAATCCGCAATAAAAAGAAGGAAGTAACACAAATAAGACAATATTCTTCCGACTTTCACGGAAATAAGACGCTTTCAAAAAAAATATTCGCTCAGTCTCTCTCTTCTTAAACGGTACAGGCTCGGAGAGTTGAGCGACTCTCCAGATGAGCCTGTAGGTTAAAGATATGAGCAGCTTACCGGATATTACAGAAAAACAAAATCATTTTGTTAAAGAGTATGTTCTCAATGGCAATAATGCCACTGAAGCATATCGTTCTGTATATGGAAATGAGTTCACAAAAACAGCTACTTGTTGCGTTGAGGGTTCTCGTTTATTAAAAAACCCTAAGATTACCCCATGGATAGACCACTATAAACAGACAATAAAAACTCATACAGAGAATGAAATTAAATATACGGTTGATGATGCGTTTAGAGAATGTGATGAGTTAAAGATTATTGCACTTGAATCACTTGATAAAGATGGCAGACCTAATGTTTCTGCTGCAAACAAAGCAGTAGAAATGAAAATAAAAATCAAAGGTCTAATGAAAGATGAAACTAATGTTAATAACGCCATTGTGATGGAAATGGGAAAAATTGAAGTAGATGGAGTGCCTCTGAATTTTAATATTGGAGATGAGCTGAATGCAGACAAAGAAGTTAATAGCAGCTCTGAAATTACCAACAATACTTAACATTCCGCCGAAACTCTTTCCGTTAATATTTGATTTCAACAAATATTCATTATTCCTAATAGAAGGGGGAAGAGGTTCTGCCAAAACTCATTCAGTAGGAAGATTTATTCTTTAT
Source organism: Candidatus Gastranaerophilales bacterium (assembly GCA_944323495.1). The sequence goes on along the minus strand of CALUSZ010000191.1, from coordinate 959 downwards.
CTTGGTGAGCAAAGAAAAATTAAAGTTTGTTGTGGACGTGTAATCAAAGATTCAGTTAAGCATTCAGTCCTTGCACTTTTTAAAGATTTAATTGATGAGTTTAAACTTGATTATGATGTATCTGAAAATCAGATTGTACATAGAAAAACTGGCTCTGTAATCTTTTTCAAAGGTTTTAGAGAACAAGAAATTGTCAATATAAAAGGTCTTGAAGGTGTTGACATTCTTTGGATTGATGAAGCTGAAACGGTTACGAAAAGAGCTGTTGATGTTATCGTTCCAACGATAAGAAAACCAAATTCAAAAATAATTTTTACAATGAATAGATACGTCAAGTCTGATGCCGTGTATCAGCATTGTGTATCTCGGTCTAATTGTCTGCACATTCATATCAATTATTTTGAGAATCCTTTCTGTCCACAGAAACTTATAGACGAAGCAGAAGAATGCAAAAGGTTAAATATGGCTGACTATAATCATATTTGGTTAGGACTCCCATTAGAGCAAGGTACTAATTACCTTGTAGCATCAGAAAGAATAGAAGCTGCAAAAAATCTAAAATGGAATAATGAAAGACATCCTAATAATTCAGTTATGGCTCTTGATTTGTCTGCTTCTGGGGGTGATTTATGCGTTGCAAAAAGACTTATCCAAAGATCAATGAGTGTATGGGAAGAAGCTGAAACTATAACTTGGTCAGAAGCTGATACAGACATAACTAAAGGAAAAGTTATGAACTTGTACGCAAAATGGAAGCCTAACTTTCTTATCGGTGATGCAGATGGACTTGGATATCCAATAATGTGTTCCTTAAAAAATACACTCGAAAATGTAGTTCTTTTCCGTGGAGCATTACAACCTAAAAATTTATCAAATGGCAATGCACGAGCAGACGGCTATCTTGCTGTTAAAGAGATGCTGGAATCCGGTTTTTTGAAACTTAATTGTCAAAACACAGC
>CALUSZ010000190.1 GCA_944323495.1 Candidatus Gastranaerophilales bacterium | reverse complement strand
CCATAGCTTTGTCAAATGACAACGGAGTCGGTGCTGTAGGCATTAATGCCGCATCGTATTCTATAATTTTTCCGGGTTTTACATCCTGCTGTCCTTTAAAACAGCCTTTCGGAGCAAGATAAGGAGGATTCATCATTAAAGTAAGCGCATCTATCTGCTTATTCAATATAGTTGAGGCAAGACTATTCAGAATTAAGGCTACTCTTAGAGGAGAAATCCCTCTGCCTGTAACAGGAGATTCTATAATATTTGCGTGAATAAACGGATTTATCACAAACGGATTGCTTTCAAAACGTATTATTTCACGTCTTGCTGCAACAACTATCAGCCAATTTTTCAAAAGTGTTCCGTCTGATAACTCAATATCTCCCCAGAATTCCAAAATTTCTACTTTTTTGCCTTCCACAGCGTTTTCATCATTATTTTGCGATTTTCTTGAAGCCACCACTCCTTTCAATATTTCCAACTTCCTGTCATCCAAAAGGTTATTTGCTTTATCTGAATAAAGTTCATCTATTGTTGAATAGGTTCTGTAAATTTTTGCACACTTATCCCAATTATCTCGATTATATTTGTCAAAAACAAAGTCTTCAGATTTGATATATTTAACCTTTGCATTATCGTAAATAATCTTTTCATCAATTGTAAAACTTTTTTTATCAGGTGTAAGAATTTGCTCTTCAATAGTTTTAGCACGTCTTATAGATTTAATCTTTGTTTCCCAGCCGACAAAAAGAGTAGCTTCGCCTGTTTCAACTATTCCGTCAATAACCTTCTCAATTTCATTTTCAATATTCATTTGTTCAAAAGTATTTACAAGCATAGCTTTCTGCCTGTTTGCGTAACTTTGAGTCTGCGGAGTAGTTCCGGATACATCAAACATTGCGTCCGGGTGTGAATACAAATTCTCACTTATATGTGATTTTAATGTCTGAGCAAGTTCATAAATATCAGGAAGTTCTACTCTGTTATCCCAGCCGTTTATTTTTGGAATATCGCAATTATATATTGCGTCTCTAACAAGCTTTATATCTGTGAGCTGTGCGCTTCGCTGTTCATTAAATCTGTCATATTTATCTATTATACTTGCAGATAAAAATTTCTCTTCCGTATCAGAAAGTTTCTGTGTTAAATCTTCTGTTTCTATCTTCATTTTTTACCACCTTTACTAATTGTTTTAAGACCTACTTTTTAAATACCGAATATATTTCTATATCCTGTAACTTTCCATTTCTTAAAGTTTCATTTTTGAGCAATGCTTCTTTTACAAAACCTGATTTCTTTAAAAGCGTTTTCACTCGATTATTATCCGGATAAACAAGCGCCTTAATCTTTTTTAAGCCGTAATTCTCAAAACAGTAATTTATAAAGAATTTAGCGCATTCTTTTGTGTAGTCGCCCCAAAATCGCCTGTCAAAACAGGTCGTAAGCTCAGCACTGTGAAACATATTACAGTTCCCGATAATATTATCAAGATATACAAAACCGCTTACGGTATCTCTTTCTACTATGACAAAAAAGAAAGGAGCAGTTCTCTGTACAAGATTATAAAAATAATCGTAAACCGTTAATCCGTTCAATGCATAATCATCTTCAAGATACTTCAAATATTTTGTGTATAAAAATAAAGCCTGCTCAAAAAAAGCAGGACTATCAAAAGGATCTCTAAATTCAGCCATTAAAATACCGCTTTCTCAAATTTCACATAAGCATCATCGGTAGTAAAGGCATTTAATTCACCTTTAAGCATCTTTTCTCTTATGCTGTTTTGAATCCCGAGTATTCCGTCTGCCTGAACTCCGTTAACATAAGTTTCGCATTTTGTATGACGGTTAAAATATTTGAATATGGCATATTTAGAGAAAATTTTGTCAGGAGGAACATTTTTTATATTAGTATAAATTTTAGGAATAGTTTTATTTTTCGATTTTTTCATATCTTCCATAAACTCTTTTTCAATCTTCATTTTTATAAGATCTTCCAGAGAGGCGTTATTCAAAAGTCTCTCTTCTGCATTACTGTTTTTCATAAAAATTCTCCTTTTTTAAATTTTGCTGTCATCAAGGTTTGAAATTGTTATAATTTTTGCGGATTTATATTCAGCCTCATCCTGCGAGGAACTGAAACCCAAGTATTTGCACAGACTTTCCAAAGCCTTCAAACCTGCAGATGTGTCACGGAGTTTCTTTTTGCCAGTGACACATCCCTCTTTATCAAGAATGTCTTCTTCCTCAAGAGAAAATTCCGCAATTTGTAAAAGTTTTTGAACCACATATCCTTTATTGACTCTTAAAGAAGATATTTGATTTTTTAACTGAAATTTTATTTCTTTAATAATTAAATCTTCCGACAAAAGTCTGGATGCGGTTTCCTTCAGATCTGCAGATTTATAACCTGCATTTCTGGCAGAAAGCTCTCCGTTAAGAGATTTTATATATTCTGTAACAAATTTCTTTTGTTGTTTTGATAGTTGTTTCATCGTCCTGTATGGTATAAATTATGTATTTTTCTTTACAAATCTTTGTATAATTTGAAATTTTTGAAAAAAAATTGTATAATAATCATGCTATTTATATTTCGGCTAGTGTAAATCTTAACAGGAGGGGAAAATGAATTTTAAACTTCCTGTTTTTTTTATGCTACGTATGTAGACGCACTAAGTTTCACAAACCTGTAAAAAATATTGAAATACACCTTCTTACCTTCTATGCAATTTTACTGAGGGTGCCTCATCCATACTTGCTGAAATTCTTGCACGCATGTTTGCAAGAGCCTCCTTATACATACTGTACCAGTAGTTAAAACGAACATGCTGGGGGTTGCCTTTCAAACGCATACAGGCGCCATACACCAGCAAAGGCTCTGCAAACGGATCAGGAATAAGAGAAGAATCGTCTGCATACTCCATTGAATATTTTTCAACACCTTCAGAACTCTTTGCACAATTTTTTGTATAGTACAAAATTTCTATATTTTTGTCTTTATTAAAAATCGGAAGCAAAATTTTATCATTAAACAAACTATACGTATTTTGAGGTTGAGCATTAACAAAAAATTCCTCAAAGTCTTGATAATATTCAAACTTGTTACCATCTGCAATTACTGCCTCAATTCTTCCATCTATAGTGTTTTCAATTTCTCCGAACCCTGCCGGTAATATGATATCTTTTTTACGAAGCAAAAAATCCCATTTTTCTGATCCGCAAACATCATTATTTACTATATTCAATATATTCTTTAACTTTTTATGATCATTCTTTGTTAATTCCGAAAATGAATTAACCTGCTTGTAATTTAGTTCTACAAGACATTTGTTGATAAGTTCTAAGTAATTCATAAATTTCCTTTCATGTAATCTTTCAGGAGAAACAGCCATTATATGACTGTTCCCCCCAAATAGATCCTTGAATTTTGCTATTTTATAAGACCCTTTCTTAATTGATCCATAATCATACGTTCGTATTTAGCAAATTCTGCACCACTCATTTTGCCGATTTGTTCACGAGTGAAAACCAAGTTATTATTACCGTCGTAGGCAGAATTCTGTGCATAAGCACGAAGTTTTTGCTTTGCGGCTTCATTTTCGCTATTTAATGTTTTTTCGTGATTTTTTTCTTTCACATATCGTTCGATAGCAGAATTTTCAATTTTTTCTACTAATGCAGATATTTTAGAAAGTTCATCCTCATCAAATGCAGCATTAGAATTTTGCAGGTAATCGAAAACATCAACTCTTCCGTCTCTGTTAAAAAATTCAGGGATAACATTTCCCATATTTGCACTTTTTACAGGGACTTGATTTGCTGTATCAACCGAAGCCTGACTGTTCTGTTGACTTAATGTATACTTTTCAAACGCCTTTTTAGTAACATAATTCATTAAATTTTGTCCTTGTTCTTGCGTCATTGCTCCTGTTTGTACAAGATTTTCAATAACCTGAATGTCT
>CALUSZ010000189.1 GCA_944323495.1 Candidatus Gastranaerophilales bacterium | reverse complement strand
TAGAATATAGGCATGAAAAAATATTGTCAGTTATGCGGCGGAGAGAGGGAATTTATATATAATCTGGACGGTTATAGAATTGAGCAATGTAAATTTTGCAAAACCGTCTGTGTCGATAATATGCCTGATGATAAAACACTTAAGGAATATTATAAAGGTTTCAAATATTGTATTGATGAAGATAATATAGATTTGATTGTTAATGATGATTTTAAAAAGTGGTATGAAAGTTTTAAGCTGCCTCCTAACGCTAAAATGCTTGATATAGGTGGGGGTAACGGCTATTTTTCTCTTGCTTTTGAAAAATTCGGGTTTGGAGAGGCAACATACATTGATTTAGATTCTGAGGCTTGCAGGTATGTAAAAAAGCTTGGGATTTCCGCTGTTATTAATGATGATGTGAAGAATTTGGCGGCAAATAAGACTGAAAAATTTGATTTTATATATTCAAGACATGTTATTGAACACCTTCCTAATCCATTATCGCTAATAGAGAATGCAATCTCTTTGCTTTCTGATGATGGTGTTTTTGTTTTACAAATGCCAAACGGCTTGTCTTTAGAGCGGCTGATAGATTTTCAGGACAAAGAAAATCGCATTAAATCTCTAATGGAGGCAAATAGTTTTTCTCGTTTAGATGTTGAAAGAATTTTACACTCATCGAAAACTGCTTTTGATTTAGCCCCTCCAAGACATCTGTGGGCTTTCAGCAAAAAGGGGCTGGAAGAGTATTTAGCAGTAATACCGGATATTGAATTTAAAATAAGAACTTATAGTTTAAGGGATAAGATTTATTCGCCTTATATGAGCCGGAGATATAAACATTTTTTCTTAGCAAAGCTTATGAAGCCGTTAAAAAATATCCTAAGAACCCTATATTCCATGCCGGCCGGAGGCGGACATTTGGTAGTAGAAATCAGGAAAAAGTAACCGATGGATTATCAACAGATTGCAAATAGTCATAACTTAAGAAAATATTTGAAAAAATTAGAGAAGAAGCTTAAAGATAAGAAAATAATTATTTATGGAGCCGGCGAATTTTTTTCATATATAAATAAGCACTATGACCTGTCAAAATTAAATATTATAGGAATTTCAGATAAGAGATTTGGAATACGGCAGGAAGGTGAATTGTATGAAGGGTATAAAATTATTCCGCCCGAGTTAATAAAAAAGTATTCTCCCGAATGTATATTAGTAACTGTGCTTAAGTATTTTAACCTGCTTTACCAGCTTCAATATGACAAAAATTTTTCTGGAATTACTCATTTTGAACCGTTACTTGTTCCGAATTTTGCTGAAAGGATAGAGGCTGTTGTAAAACTCTCGCCTTACAACAATTGGATTTTGAATGTTTTGACAGCATCTTTTTATCTGACTTTAAATAATAATCTATGGCATTATAAAGCTGTATTGTTTAAGAAATTTTTGATTGATAAACTGAATAAAATCAGCAAAAGATACAGGAGAATAAAAAAGAGGCTTAGAGGCAAACAGAAAATTCGTGTTGTATTCCATGTTTTTGACGATGCCAGATGGAAATACCAGAGCTTGTATGACTTGCTTGAGAAGGACGATAGGTTTGAACCTTTGATTGTTCTATCAAGACTATACACGGATAATATAAAGCGGGTGCAGACTATAGATGAGCTAAAAAATACATACCAATTTTTTAAAGACAAAGGTATGAGGGTTGAGCTCGGCTATGATTTAAAACACGATAAATATATTTCTCTTAAAAAGTTTAAACCGGATTATGTTTTTTATCAGCTGTCTTTTTACTGCCACCCTAAGCATAGTCCCGAGTATTGTTCAAATTTTGCCCTTACGGCTTATGTCCCATACTATACATCTGCCTGTGTTAATGAAACCATGCCGGAGATGGAGTTTAGGACGGTATTAAACAGATATTATCTGGCAGATAATTACTTGCGGGAATATTATTCCTCTATAATGCTTAATAGGGGAGAGAATATAAGAGTAGTAGGACACCCGCAGCTGGATTTTTATTACCTGAATAAAGATAAATATAAGAATGCTGAAAAAAAATATGTCATATATACTCCGCACCATTCTATAGAAAAGAATTCACCGATAAAACTTTCTACATTTTTATATAATGGAGAATTTATTCTTAACTATGCGCAATCCCATCAGGAGATTAACTGGGTATTTAGACCGCACCCGCTTCTTAAAAAAGTTTTGAAAACAATCTGGACGGACGAAGAGATTGAAAAATATTATAATGCTTGGAAAGAGGTTGGGATTTATGATACTGACGGAAATTATTTAGACAAGTTTATGCAATCTTGTCTTTTAATCAACGACAGCGGATTAATTTATGAATATTTTCCGACAGGACAGCCTATTATTCAGCTTATTAACAAAAATTATGCAAAATTTGATAAAACTAATGAAGAAATTATCAAAAACTGCTGTTATAAAGTTCATAATCAGGAAGAATTAAAAGAGTATCTGGATTTGATTTTAGTAAAAAAACAAGATCCTATGAAAGGAGCAAGAGAGAAAATGCTTCGGGAACTTAATATTAATAATAATTTTTCGGCCCAAAATATTTTGAACGATATTAAACAAGAACTTGAAATAAATGAGTAGTTTATATACAATTGAATAAATACAGGGAGCTTTATGAGTCAGTATTTTCACGATTATTTAAAAAAACATAGGTTTGAGAAACAGTTAAAAAGATTAAAAAACAGACTTAAAGATAAATCTGTTGTAATTTACGGAACAGGGGTGCTGTTTCAGTATATCCATGAAAACTTTGACCTTACAGGATTGAATATTATCGGGGTATCGGATATGAAGTTTTCGGAAGAATCAGAAGGCGGGGATTTTATGGGGTATAAAATTATTCCTAAAAAATCTATTCTTAATTATAAAC
>CALUSZ010000188.1 GCA_944323495.1 Candidatus Gastranaerophilales bacterium | reverse complement strand
AAGAAGTATGGGGATACAGCAGCGACGAGGATGTCAGGATGCTTAGGGTGCATGTGGGTGCGTTAAGAAATAAAATTGAGCCGGATTCTAAGAATCCTAAATATCTTCATACAGTGACCAATGTCGGGTACAAACTTACTCCGTTCGGTGAATAGGGGAGAGTATGGTTCAGTTTTTTAGTAAACGCAGGCTTAAAATAGCAGAGCAGATTATTATCGTAATCTTTTTTGCTGTGTTAATTCCAATGACCGTAAGCGGGGTTATAATAAATAATATTAACCAGCAGTCAAACCGCGCGCAGTTACGTTCTGCCGCTGTTATGATTGCTAATATTGTCTCCGAGGAAATTGACGTTTTTACTCATTCTATTAATAATGAACTTTCACAGATTATTGCAACACTCGAATATTATGATTCTCCGGAGCAGGAGCAAAAATATCTCGATACGATTATTAAAAATCTCTCTTTTTATAAGGAGCTTGCTGTTGTTAAAGAGGCAGGGCTTGCTAAGTATGAAGTTTATAGTATTCAGGATGATTATGCAGTATTTGACCGGCCTATGCGGAATGGTAAATATCTGGTTGCGGTTTTGGATGTAAAAAATCTGCAGGAAAACCTGTTTAAGACGCTTACGGATGATAAAAGACAGATTTATGTGCTGGCAGGCAGGGATTTAATTGCTTCTATTAATTATGAACAGCAGGACTATGACAATAGTATAAAACAGTTGCCTAAAAAACTTGAAGAGGATAAGGCTGTTATATACGGAGATATTAAAAACCAGCCTCTTGTATATATTAAAAAAACAGAGCCGGATGTTCTTGTAATAGTTAATACAACAGAAGATGTAACAAGACATACAATCGACTATAACCGTGATAAAATCATACTTTCGATTATTATAACCATGCTTACGGTATTCTTTGTTGTAGGATTATATACGTATTACCTGTATATCAATATTCGTCAGCTTTTTAAGGCAATTATTGCGATATCAAAAGGAAACTACGAAAGAAGAATTCGCCTCCTGACCAATATTTTCACGCCTTTTGAGATTGTTTTCCTCGGAAATGAGTTTAACAGAATGGTTAACCAGATACACAAGTCCTATATTCAGCTCAAGAAAAAGAATAAGGAGCTTAAACAGGTCAATGAGTTCCGCTCAAATATGATTGATACTGTAAGCCATGAGTTCAGAACTCCGCTTACAAGTATTCAAGGCTATACTTCAAGGCTTTTGAGGCAGGATATAGAAATTGATGAGGAGACAAGGATTAAGTCGCTTAAGACTATTAAAAGACAGGCAGAACGTCTGAAACGGATGATTGAGGATTTGCTTGTTATACCTGATATTGAAGGGGCAAGGCTGAATTTTAATATGCAGAATGTGCCTATAAATTCTATAATTGAAAGTTCTATTATGCTTGTCAGAAATGACAGCGGAAAAGAGATTGTTAACAATATCAAAGAATGTCAAATAGAAGTATTTGCTGATATGGACAGACTGGAGCAGGTTTTTGTGAATCTTATTGAGAATGCTATTAAATACTCTAAGGGCGATTCTCCTATAATTCTGGATTATGAAATTGACCGTGAACGGCTTGTTGTCAGTGTTAAAAATGATTACGACGTCATACCGCGGGAAAAGTTAAAGACATTGTTCGACAAATTTACCCGTGTTGATGATACTACTACAAGAACAACCCGCGGAACGGGATTAGGTTTGTTTATTGTAAAAGGACTTGTAGAAGCAATGGGAGGCGAAATAAGACTTTATTCCAATGAAGAGTGCGGGTTCTGTGTAAAAGTTTTTATGCCTATAGCAAACGGAGAAGCGTAATGCCAAGACTGCCTGAATATTTAAAACGACCGATTATAGATACGGAAAAAACTAAAACCGTAAGAAGAATTTTGAAGGATAAATGCTTGAATACAGTATGCGACGGGGCCAGATGTCCTAATAAGAGCGAGTGTTATTCCAGACATACAGCCACTTTTCTTATAATGGGCAATGTATGTACCAGAAACTGCCGTTACTGTAATATTTCTCCGGCACGTCCTGCGCCTCTGGATAAGGAGGAGCCTAAACATGTTGCGGAGGCAGTTAAGGAGCTGGGACTTAAATATGCGGTAATAACATCTGTTACCCGCGATGACTTGCCTGATGGCGGGGCGGAGCATTTTAGCAGGTGTGTTGAGGAGATTAGAAAAATATCTAAGGCCGGAATTGAAATTTTAACTCCGGATTTTAAAGGAAACAAAGAGGCTCTGGATATTATTGTTCAAGCAAAACCTGATGTTTTTAACCACAATATAGAGACTGTTAAATCAATATTCAAAACTGCGCGCCCGCAGGGAAATTATTTTACATCGCTTGAAGTTTTAAAATATGTTAAAGAGAATTCTTCTATTATAACAAAATCCGGATTAATGATAGGATTAGGAGAAACTTTGGAAGAAGTTGAAGAAACACTTGTGGATTTAAGGCAGGCAGGAGTAGATATTGTAACAATAGGCCAGTATATCCAGCCTTCTAAAAAGCATCTGGAAGTTAGTAAATACTATACTTTAGAAGAGTATGAAGATTTAAAAGAGCTTGCACGAAAAATCGGATTTAAAAATTATCAGATAGCGCCTCTTGTCAGAAGTTCTTATCAGGCAAAATTATCATATGAAGAGAGCTTGAAATAATTCTTGTTAACATATAAAATAATATTGAGGAAGAGAGGTTTATGCCTAAAGTAGAGGATTTAATACAGCTTGGGTTTTCTTTGCAGAAAGCCGGAAAATATGAAGACGCAGAGCATGCCTATCAGGAGGCTTTGAGTCAGGATAAAGAGAATGCCGAGATTTACAACCTTATGGGGGTTTTAAAACTCCAGCAGAATGATGTGATTTCTGCTGTTCATATGGCGGAACTTGCTGTTGAAAAAAATCCTAATGCTTATTTTTATGAAACTCTTTTTCAGACATACATCAGAGCCGGTATTTACAAGCAGATAGTTGCAAGAGAACATGAGGTTATGGAGAAGTTTCCTGATGATTTTTCTCTGCTCTTTAATCTTGCGCTTGCGCACAAGAATTTGCGTCATATTCCTGAGGCTATTAAATATTATGACAGAGCATTAAGAATTAATCCTGCTTCATATGATGCGTGGTTTAATTTATCACACCTCTATAGTATTGAGGGCGAGAGTAAAAATGCTGTATCGGCATTAAAAATTTGTAAGAAGTTAAGACCTCACGATAGTGATACTGACTATTTTCTGTCCCTTGCGCTTATGCGGCTGAAGGATTATAATAAGGGGCTTAAACTCTTTGAAAACAGACTCTGTAAAGAAACTGCGTTTGCACTTATGAACAAGTCCTACCCTAATAAGGCAAGAAAAGATAATTTATGGGACGGTAAAAACATTAAGAATAAAACACTGCTTGTATATTATGAAGCAGGGTTCGGCGACGTTATAATGTTTTCCCGTTATCTTTCGATTGTTAAACAAAAATGCGGGAAGCTGATATTTTATTGTCAAAAACCGCTCTCTCCATTGTTTAAAATAAATAAGCAGCTTGGAATTGACGAAATTGTTGATAAATATATTCCTGAAGACCAGATAGATTTTGATTACCACATTCCGTTATTGAGCCTGCCTTACGTATTGAAACTAAAAGGAGAAAAAGTTTTTGCGCATTCAGAAGGTTATTTACATGCTGATAAAACAATGGTTGAGGAATACAGAAAAAAATATTTTGACAATAATAAGCTTAAAATCGGCATTAAATGGCAGGGCAATACTTATTATGATCAAGATAGAGTTATTCCCGCCCGGGCTTTTATTCCGCTTATGGATATTGAAAATACGCGGTTTTATTCCTTCCAAACTTTTGAAGGTGCAGAAGACATAAAAGATTTAAATAACATTGTTGATATAGGCAAAGACCTGCTTGATTTTTCTCAGACAGCTGCAGCCTTGAGTAATCTGGATCTGGTAATCTGCAATGATACCTCACTTGCACATCTTGCAGGAGCAATGGGGATTCCATGCTGGATAGTTCTTCCCTACGAAGTGAACTGGAGATGGCATACCGATTTGAATGTCTGCGATTGGTACGACAGCGTACGCCTTTTCAGGCAGCACAAACTTAACGACTGGAGCGGAGTGTTTGAAGATGTTAAGACTGAAATGCTTAGACATATTGAAATGTACAATTGCAGATAAATTTACATTATTTAACTCTTTTTTATCAGCATTTGTGGCATTTGCAGTCTGCCTTATTATATATAAAATACTTCTGCCATGGTGTAGTTACTCTAATTTAAATGATTTCTATGCGGGAACAAGTATTTTTGAAAACCATAATAAATTCTTGGATTTGTGGATTTTTCCTGTGTACATTGTATTGTTTTATATTATTTATTTCTTCAACAAAGTTAAGATTCCAAGATTAAATATTGATATAAATAAATACGATAAGCTGTTTGTCTTTTTATCAATAATTATCGGCGTTATTTCTTTAATTGTTTTCTTTCCGCAAATTGTGTATCTTGATGTTCATCATTATGGTGAAAAATTTGCAGCCTACTGGGCGCATCAAGTTTATGGAATGCAATATTATAAGGATATAATGCTTGTACATGGTTATATGGATATTCTTCCTTCCTGGATAGCTGCACATTTCGGCGGCACTCTTACCATTGAAAAGGAACGTATATGCGCATATTGGATTAATTGGGGTTTTTGCTTTATTAATATTATTTTATCTGTATTAATTTTTAGGCGGCGTGTTTTATTAATATGTTTATTAAACCTCATGTGTTTAATACAAACATTTATATCCGGCATGTTCAGTACTGTGCATTGTATTACTTTTGTTCTAATATATGTACTGCTTCTCAAATATTATGATAAGCTCAGACCTGAATTTTGGTTTATATTATGCGGTTTATCAATGTTTTGTATGGTTGTGTATCACACTACATTAGGAACGGCATGTTCGTTTGCAATGCTTCCGCTTGTGATAAAGAAGTTCAGGGAACATAAACTTATAGGAACTATAGCTGTTATTGGTTTTATCTGTGCAGCATGTTATTTTGCCTCCGATGAAATAATCTCTTATCTTGAAAAATCAAGATACTATATATCTTCAAACCTCTATGCATTTGGTAATAATTTTCCTTCGCATTTGAATCCGGTAAAATTAATTGTGTCTTTGATGATATTTTTTGCTGTTCCTTATATGATTAATTTGCTTTTGGTTTCACCAAATAAAAAGATACGTTTTTTAGCAATATATTCCATAATATTAGCTTGTCTGGTTCTAAACTATGCACTGGGAAGGATTGATGCTTCCAATTTTGTTCCAAGAGCTTCCAGTATTTCAATTGCTTTTCTGGTTGTAATTGCACCTTATATCTTGTATTTACAGAAATCCAAATTTTATACTATTTTCAACTTTTTATTAATATTATTTTTCTTCTCGCTGTTTATTAATATCTCGTACAAAAATTACCGTATTCAGCAAGAGATAAAAGCTTCCGGTGGAAATAAGTCCTTACAGGAGTTTGATTATATAGCAGTTCAAAAATTATGCGGCATAAATGAAAGTTTTTTAGATTTAAATAACCATGGTATGAACTATTACTATGTACAACGAAAACCGGCTATTGCTTACACATCATTCTATAATATTGTAAATACCGCTCAAACACACGAGGCATTACAAAATATTATTAAATGTCCTCCGGGCTGTATATATGTTTCAAACTATCCTGCATACTTTGATAATGTAACATTGTCGTTAAGAATTAATGCCATATACCGTTGGATATTTTTATCGGGAATGTATCAATCAAAAAAATGTAAAAGTGGCATTATTCTTGTAAAAAATAATAATACTTCTTCTCTAGAGTATCTTGATGAACTTGATAATATTATCGGGCTTAAGGACGCAGGATTTTTACCGGATGTTTGGGGAGCCTCAATCAGCTCACTAAAAATGATGCAGGTAAAAACAAAACTTCAGACAGCAGAAAATGAGATAAAAGTTTCTGATACAATTACGCCAAGAGATGCAGATTTACTATATATAAAATATGAATCCGAAAAGCCGCTGAATATTGAACTTAGAATTAATAATCTGCCAAATGTTTTAAAATTTAAATCACAGAAAAATGAACTCTTAATCCCGATTGATGGTTATCCTTCATGGCTTTTAGTTAAGCGATTTGATAGATTTACATTAAATGCGGATAAAGAGTTCAAAATATTAGAAGCTTGTTTATATAAACGAACCTGATTTATTTAATAAGCTCCGGTCACAGTTGGCGCTATAAAAATTGTAGACATTAACTTTTCATTTATTCTCCGAGGGCGTGAGCTTTCTCTGTTGTAGATTTGATAACATCATAGAAAAGTTTTTCGGTATTGTTATTGTTCATACAATCAACACCTACACGTGTACATCCGCCTTTTGTTGCAACGTTTGAGATTAACTCCTCCATTGGGATTTCTCTATTCAAAGCCATTTTAGCAGAACCGATTGCTGTCTGGATACTCAAAAGCAGTGATTTTTCGTAATCCAGACCGAGTTTTTCGCCCGCGCGTGCTATTTCGTTTATGACTTTGTAGTAAAAAGCCGGGCCGGAACCTGAAATGGCTGTTACTATATCCATCTGAGCCTCATTATCAACAATAATACATTTACCTATGGTAGAAAGCAGGTTATAGATATAATCCAAATCATCTTTTGTAACTCCCTTTCCGCCAATCATTCCGCTCATTCCTTCTCCGACAAGCATGGGAGTGTTTGGCATAACACGGATTACGCGCGTATTTGAAGGGAGATTTGATTCAAGTTTCTCTAATCTTACTCCGGCAGCTATTGATACAATAAGTTTTTTGGCAGTAATATAAGGGTTTATTTCTTTTAAAACCTCTAATGCCTGATTAGGTTTGACTGCAATAAAAATAACGTCAGATTTTTGTGCAAGAATTTTATTATCTGCAATAACTTCAATACCTAATGCTTTAGATTTTTCTTCCAACTGGTCGATTTCTGCTTGAGTTGCAGTAATATCTTCTGATTTGGCAAAATTCGATTTAATAAGTCCCTTAATAATCGCGCTTGCCATTTTTCCTGCTCCGATGAATCCGATTTTTTTATTAGCCATTTTATTTTCCCCTCTACTTAACTAAACTTAACACATGTAATTGACTGAATCGCATGTTCATGGTTTTATAGAACTATTATAAGTAAAATTAGCTGAAAAGGAAATAGAAAAATGAGACGTACATTAGAAGGAACAAAGATTAAAAGACAGCATGTAAGCGGTTTCAGAGCAAGAATGGCAACTCCGGGCGGTCAGGAAGTATTGAATAGACGCCGTGCAAAAGGCAGACATCAGATTGCTATTTCAGGAAGCAAACGCGCTTAGGCAGCTTTTAAAGATGAATTTGCAATAAAAAAAAATGCTTCTGTTATATCAGAGGCATTCTTTTTATATAATAAGATCGAATTAGAACCATCCTTCACTGTTATTAATAAGTTGTATACTATATGTTGTATCTCCATGTGTTTCACTTGTGTTACAGGTATTATTTGTAGCGGTACATTTCACAGTAACACCGGAGTTGAATATTCCAGTAATATTTATAAAATCATGACTACCTGTCATAATCGTTGTACCACTTGTCGCCAAAGCGCTTCCTACAGTACCATAACCAAATTCTCTTAATATTGTTAGGTTAGTTATGCCTGATGTTGCTTGTACGTTAGCAGGACATTTTACCATTCCATCATTATAACAAGGTAAAAGAGTAATTATAACAGATTCTGTATTACTACTGCCAGGAGGAATAGAGCCTCCACTAGGTGTACAAGTAATGCCGTTTTCAGTAATAGTCATGGTTTCATCCTCTCCGCAAGGAGAACCCTGTTCACCATTACACTTGCTGTAAAGAAAAACTTTATCTCTAGCAGGCAGATTAGCTGTAATTGTATTATCTTCTTCAAATGTATCTTCATCAATAGGTTTTCTGACAAGAGACTTGCGGTCGGAAATATATAACCTGCCCATAGGATCAGCAGGGATTACCTTGCCGTCTGCACCGACCATAAATTTAAAGATGTCTGGTTGTGTGCAGTTTTCTTCATCAAAAATACAGCTTTTATCTTCTCCATTAACATCATTGTTAGTTGGGTCAATATCTACATAAATATCATTCTGAAATCTTGCTTCAAAATTATTGGTATACGTTGCAATCTGCGGAACAATCCTCCAGCGCATACCGTTTTTAGTTACAAAAGATTCACCGGCAAAACCGTTTGTATAATCAGCTGCATTAAAAGCATAAATAGTGTTAGAACAGTTCATATCATCTTCTGCGATGCCAAGACTTAAAGCAATAAGGCTGCAAAGTTTTCTATCACCTTGGTATCTGGCATTATTATATCTGTCATCTAAAGGTCTTGAAGTATTAAGTAGTGGATACTGACTGCAATTAACATTGTCCTCAACATTAGGATTGTTACAAACTGGATACAGTCTGGAATTAGCAGCTAGACTTTTTACAGTCTCACTAATAGAATCATATACTTGTAAATATACTGTTTTGTTTTTATCTGGTCTTAAGTTGCTTATAGCCGGCACGATAAGAGCAGCTACAACACCTATTATTGTTAATGTAATTAAAAGTTCTGCTAAGGTGAATGCATTTTTCATAAAACCCTCTTTTGTTACACATAGATTTTTTTTTTATGATACCACATATTTGATATGCGATTCAAGACCTCTACAATAAGAGTTGTTCATTACGGTATCATTTACCTTTTTCACCTGATTAGAAGTACAGATTCTCTTTTTACCCTTTTCCACAGCAGTTTTTGAATTTTTTCCCGCTGCCGCAAGGACAAGGGTCATTGCGCCCGACCTTTTCTGTTATAACCGGAGCTTGGGGTTTGGGCTCGGATATATAATCAAAAATCTCGGAAAACGCTTTGGAACAGAATAGGATTGTTGCTGATGAATATATTTTATTATTCAGATATTCGGATTTATATGTTTTAATCAGCTCTTCAAATGTATAATTTGTCTCCATTATTTCATTGATTACTTCCATAAAGTTTTTGTGCTCTGTTGAGACTCTCTCCAGAATGGTGTTGGGAATTGAATCATTTGTAAGGAAGTATTCGATACAGTTTTTGGCGTTTTCTACCTGTTTTTTATCTTCAAAGATTTTAGAGAATGTCTGGTAGAAAGGTATTGCATAAAGACCATTCTTCTCATCAAATATTACTGCAACATCATAAGTTTCGTTATGTGATGAAAATCCGCCCATTGAATTTTCTAAGAAGTTGGAATAATTATTATCAAGCTCTTTTACGTGGAAAAAGCGATATGTCTCAATATCACAGCCCTTGTCGGACAAATCAACTTCTTCGCCTTCATTGAATGCTCCTATTATATCATCAGCATGTTTATTTGTCGTAAGGATTAGGTCTGTATTAAATGTTTGAATGAATTTTTGATACATATCAGCGATTGTTGATTTAATCTCTTCTTCTTTTTCAGGGTTATCAAAATAAAGCATTCTTGGAGTATGTACAAGTTTCATTACTGCATACCTGTAGGCTTCTTCTTTTTGAGAATGAGAAAGGACGCTTGAGATTTCAATAATATAATACTCATTTTCAAATGAAAAAATTCTTGCTGCTATATACTGCCCGGCATAGATGCCTCGAAAGTTTGTCATTTTGGTCAGCGATAAAACTTTATAGGTTTTTTCGTTAATTAAGTTATAGAGTTCAAATCCGTTTTTTAAAATCTTTTTTATCTCGAAAATTGAAGCGATTGTATTCCTAAGGCTTGTAATAATATCTTTTGAGCCATTTTCTTCTTCATACATTTCAAGGATTGATTTGTTATTTATTCTGCGTTCAAAAATATATGGCAGGAATATTTTTTCCATCTGGTTAAGCGGAATATTTCTTGCCCCTATTGTGGATAAATATTCATCAAAATCGGCTTTTACTATATCATTTTTTTGGGTAAAATCAAATATCTGTTTTACAATTTCATTAATTTCATTAATCTTTTCTATAACTGTCATTATACTTTCTCCTCATTATTAAGAATATCGTAAGCATAACAATTTAGCAATAATACAGGGGGGCAGATATAGATTAAATCTGAAATTTGTCATATAATCAGTGTTATGTATGATGATGCGGTAAAACTTTTAACGGGCAGCGGTAAATTCTATATAGATTTGAGTCTGGATAGAGTAAGGGAGGCGCTTAATAAGTTCTCTAATCCTCAGGACGGCTTGAAGTGTATTCATGTTGCAGGTACGAACGGCAAAGGTTCTGTCTGTACGATTTTAGATTCTATCTTGCAGGAAGCCGGATATAAAACCGGATTGTACACAAGTCCGCATATTTGGGAATATACGGAAAGGATTAAAATATGCGGGGTAGAAATCTCAAAAGCGGATTTTGAAAAATATGTACGGGAGGTTTGTGCTTGCGGTGTGCATCTTACTGAATTTGAGATTCTTACTGTTGTTATGTTTTTATACTTTAAGCGCAATAATGTTGATATTGTTATTTTAGAGACAGGACTCGGCGGAAGGTTTGATGCTACTAATGTTATTAAAACAAATCTCTGTTCAATAATAACCCATATAGATTTGGATCATACTGAAAGGCTTGGAAACACAAAAGATGAAATAGCTTTTGAAAAAGCGGGGATTATTAAGAAGGGTTCGCCTGTGATTACTTCAATGGGTTATGAGGCAATAAGAGACAGGGCTGATGAGTTAGACTCTTTATTTATACTTACAACACCATATGTAAATCCGGAATTTATTGAGGTGCTGCCGCTTAAAGGATTGCATCAGGTTGAAAATCTGGCGCTTGCGATTAATGCAATTGAGTATTTGTTTAAAGATATTTCTGAAGAGACAATTATTGCCGGATTGAAAAAGGTTAAGAACCCATGTAGGTTTCAGTATTTTGATGCGCAAAATCTTATAGTGGATGCTTCTCATAATCCTAACGGAATACAGGCATTGAGAGATAATTTAGACTACTATTTCCCTAAAGAAAACAGAAGGTTTGTATTTGGCTGCTTGAAAAACAAAGATTATGAAAAGATGATGAATGTTTTATTTCAGGAGGGTGACGAGGTCTATCTCAATGAATTTGATTATCCTAATGCCTGCGGATATGAAACTCTTCTGGAAAAATGTCCGGTTAGAGCTCTAAAATATGAAGGCAAAGAGTTAGTTCCTGATAAATTGAATATTATATGCGGGTCTTTTTATATGATAGGAGGTATGAAATGGCTGAAATCACTTCAAGCTTAGAAGATTATATTGAAGCTGTTTATAATATATTTTTATCAGATGGAAAAGTAAAAGCGGTTGATGTTTCCAGAAGATTGAATGTTTCCCGTGCTTCTGCGACTGAGGCTCTCCAGAAGCTTGAGCAGTTGGGGCTGATAAATTACGGACATTATGGAAGTATATCTATTACTGAAGCGGGGGCTTTAAAGGCAAGAGAGATTATAAGAAAACATGAAACACTGTCAATATTTTTTGAAAAAGTACTTGGTGTGAATCATGATTTAGCGGAAGAAACTGCCTGTAAAATTGAACATGTAATAGATAATGAGATTTTAGCAAGGCTTGAAAAACATATTGAAAAGTTTAATTAAAAAAAGACTCCTTCTGGAGTCTTTTTTTAAATTGGGCCCGGAGGGATTCGAACCCACGACCAAAGGATTATGAGTCCTCTGCGCTACCGCTGCGCCACAGGCCCTTATGAAGATGTAGCGTCTTATTATTAAGTTTTACGTTAGGGCCTGGTCTTGCGGTCGCTACCTCCGGTACTACCTACCTCTCAGAAAATCCTCAATAGTTCGGATTTTCTTCGGCAGGGTGCCACAGGCCCTTATGAAGATGTAGCGTCTTGTTATTAAGTTTTTCATTAGGGCCTGGTCTTGCGCTAGCTGCCTCTCAAAAAATCCTCAACGGTTCGGATTTTTTCGGCAGAGTGCCACAGGCCTTTTGTCTGAACTTTTTTATATTAACAACTAAATATTAAAAAATCAAGACCAAACTCATTATAAGGTTGAGCATACTTTTGCAGCCAGTTGTTCAAGGTTCCAGGAAAGTCTGTATCTGTCGTATAGAAGTTCTTTTTCTATTTGTTCAAAAATATAGACGATATCGAAGATTGATTTTTTGTTTTTTAAGATATTTATTAGAATTTCCCTTATTTCATATCCATTTAACTGTTTGGAAATATCCCAAATCAGCCACGAGTTATTTTGCTGAACAAAATTTATATATTTTTCACAGATTTCCATTGTAAATATCTGGTCAATATGATTATAACTCGTTTGCCTAAGTGTACTGTATATTTCTTCTTTTGTTGTTTTTAAGTTGGGTATAACAAAATTTTCTATTACTTTTTTCCCGCGGATTTCTATAATAAACTGGTTTTCTTGTAATTTAAATTTATCATTCCCGACAACCCTAACCGGCGGCAGAATAAATCCAGTTTCATTTTTTAAATCCTCTCTCAAAATGCTGATTTCGTTTACAATCTCTGTTCCAAAATCAATTAAATCTTCACCGATTTTTATAGCTATAGTATCGGAGCATAGTGATTCAAAAGCGTCCTTAATTTGTTCTTCAACAGGTTTTATATTAGTCTGGTCTTGCTTTTTAAAGATGTTTTTTATTTTTTGAAGCATAATTTTGTTTTAATAATTTGTAGTAATTTGTCAAATGATGTTATAAATGTTTTCCTAAATTCCTTATACAAATTTTGCTTTTGTGCTACAATGGTAATATAGAGACTATATTTAATTATTGAGGGGGATGAATGGCACAAGGGTATGACGCTAGTAATATACGTGTATTAGAGGGTTTGGAAGCTGTAAGAATGAGACCCGGCATGTACATTGGGTCGACTTCGCAAAGGGGGTTGCACCACTGTATTTATGAAATTGTTGATAACTCAATTGACGAATCGCTTGCAGGTTACTGTACCGAAATCCACGTAACGGTGCATAAAGATAACAGCGTAACTGTTGAAGATAACGGACGCGGAATCCCTGTTGACATTAAACCTGAAACCGGTAAATCAGCATTAGAAATTGTACACACTGTACTTCACGCAGGCGGAAAATTCGGTGATGGCGGATATAAAGTATCAGGTGGTTTGCACGGTGTTGGCGCCTCTGTTGTTAACGCACTTTCAGAAAAAATGGTTGTCGAAGTCTCACGTGACGGCTATGTTTGGAAGCAGACTTACCTGAGAGGAGAGCCTACTTCTCCTGTAGAAAAAACCGTTCCGACTACTAAAACAGGAACTAAATCAACTTTCTGGCTTGATCCGGAAATCTTTACCGAAACTACTGAAATTGATGTTGATATTATTGCAACACGATTCAGAGAAATGGCTTTCTTAAACAAAGGTTTGAAGATTATTCTTCATGATGAACAAGACCTGAAAAAAGATGAAACCTTCCACTATGAAGGTGGTATTGCAAGCTATGTACAGTTTTTGAACCAAAATAAAACTGTTATGTTTGATGAGCCTATTTATATGGAAAAAATGGTTGAAAAGATTAAAGTTGAAGTTGCTATGCAATATACTGATTCTTATAACGAATCAATCTTATCTTTTGCCAACAACATTAACACTCATCAGGGCGGAACCCACCTGACAGGGTTCAGAAACGCAATTACCCGTGTTTTGAATGATTATGCAAGAACAAACAAAATTCTTAAAGATTCAGAACAAAATCTCTCGGGCGATGACGTTAGAGAAGGTTTAACGGCTATTGTTTCTGTTAAAATCGAGAACCCTGAATTTGAAGGACAGACAAAAGAAAAGCTCGGTAACTCAGAAGTCATGGGTGCCGTACAAGATGTAGTTAAGGAAAAATTGCAGGAATGGTTAGAGTTTAATCCTAAACTTGCAAAATTAATTATTG
The DNA here is from genome assembly GCA_944323495.1 of Candidatus Gastranaerophilales bacterium. The sequence continues at coordinate 9,881 of CALUSZ010000188.1, read as the reverse complement.
AAAAAACATTACAGGCGCAAAGAGCGCGCGAAGCTGCACGTAAAGCAAGAGAACTTACAAGAAGAAAATCTGTTCTTGAGAATTCTACTCTTCCGGGTAAACTTGCAGACTGTTCAAACAGAGAACCTGAAAAATGCGAAATCTACATTGTTGAGGGTGATTCAGCAGGCGGTTCTGCTAAACAGGGCAGAAACAGAATGTTTCAGGCAATTTTGCCTTTAAGAGGTAAGATTTTGAACGTTGAAAAAGCAAGATTGGATAAGATTTATGCTAACAACGAAATCCAGTCTATGGTTCAGGCGTTCGGGATTACGATTAGCAAGAACGAGGACGAGTTTAATTTAGACAAATTGCGTTATCACAAAATCATTATCATGACCGATGCTGATGTAGACGGTGCGCATATTAGAACCCTTCTTTTAACGTTCTTCTTTAGATACGCAAAACCGCTCATCGAAAACGGTTATGTCTACATTGCCCAGCCGCCTTTATTCAAGGTTACAACGGGTAAAACTTCCGAATATTTATATGATGAGCATGCTCTTGATAAGATGTTAAAAGAGCGCGGAATTAAGTCTTTGAGTCTTTCTGATAAGACAAAAACAAAGGTTAAGACAGGAGATGAATTGTTAACTCTGCTCTCTAACATGTCTGCGTTTTACAAATCTTATAACAACCCGATTTTGAATATTATTCCGTCAGTTGTTCTAAGAGGTCTTATCCGCTCGGAGGTTAAACCGGAAGATTTTGAAGATCAGGCTAAGATGACGGAAGTTGTTGCTTATCTTGACCATTATCTTAAAGACCATGCTGAAAACTATAATATTGCAGAGGCAAAAAATTATTCAGTATCTCTCAAATACAATCCGGAAAACGCTAAATATGCAATCCAGCTGGATATGTTTGAAAACGAGCATGAACTTATTACTGCAAATGTTATAAAGAGCAACGAGTTTAAGAGACTTAAGAATTCTTACCCGCTGATTAGAGATTTCTTGATTGAAGAAGAAAAAATGCTGATTTTAGAAACCGAAAACGGCGAAGTCGAGATTACGTCATTTGAGCAGCTCCAGAAGCTTGTTGACGATAGAGGACAAAAAGGCTTAACAATTCAGCGTTTCAAAGGTCTGGGTGAGATGATGCCGCAGCAGCTCTGGGAAACAACAATGGATCCTGAAACAAGAACTTTATTGAAGGTTAATATTGAAGATGCAATGATGTGCGATCAGCTCTTTGATGTTCTGATGGGCGATAAGGTCGAGCCGAGAAGGGATTTTATTGAGGCGAATGCGGTTTACGCAACTAATATTGACACATAGGGGTAAATGAGAGGGTTAATGAGAGTAATTATTATAGGCGGGGGCGCTTGCGGAGCAAGCGCAGCTGCAAGAATCAGAAGGCTTGACGAGAGAGCGGAAATCATTATCTTAGAAAAAACTAACGAGATTTCTATAGCCAATTGCGGGCTTCCGTATTATACCTCGGGTGTAATCAGCGACAGAGACCAGATGCTTGTATCTTCGCCGCAAAAATTCAAAAGCTGGTTTAATATTGATGTGCGTTTGAATAGCGAAGTCGTATTAATTGATAAAGAGGCTAAGAGCGTAACTTTAAAGAGCGGTGAGACACTTTCGTATGACAAGCTTGTTCTTGCACAGGGCGCTAATCCGATTGTACCTGATTTTGCCGGTATGCCTGAGGAAAAAGTTTTCACTGTTAGAACTCTTTTTGATGCGGATAGAATTAAGGATTACATAAAAAATAATAATGTGAAAAAAGCTGCCGTAATAGGCGGAGGTTTTATCGGAATTGAGATGGCTGAAAACTTTGCCGAGATGGGGCTTGATACGACTTTAATCGAGGCACAGAATCAAATCCTTGCACCGGTTGATTATGAGGCAGCGGCTTTTGTACAAAATGAGATGAGAGAAAAAGGCGTAGAGCTTATTTTATCCGATGCGGTTAAGGAGTTTAGTGGGAATAAGATTATTCTAAATTCTTCAAGAGAAGTTGAGTTTGATATTGTTATAATGGCAATCGGCGTAAGACCGGAGCTTTCGCTTGCAAAATCCATCGGGCTTGAAGTTGAGCGCGGAATCGTTGTTAATGAATATATGGAAACTTCTCAGCCGGATATTTATGCAGGCGGTGACGGGGTTATGGTTAAGGATTTTGTAACGGGCGGGAATACGCTTATTCCTCTTGCAGGGCCGGCCAACAGACAGGGAAGAATTATTGCGGATAATATTGTCTCAAGGAACGGAGTAAAAAATACTTACAAAAATTCGCAGGGTTCTTCTGTTCTAAAAATATTTGACCTTACTGCGGCTGCTGTCGGAAACAACGAAAAACAGCTTAAAGCAAAAGGGATTAATTATTGGAAAACAATTATTTTCGGGCGCGACCATGCGGGATATTATCCTGAATCTATTCAGATTATGTTCAAACTCCTCTATACTCCGGAAGGGAAAATCCTCGGCGCGCAGGCAGTCGGCGAGGACGGGGTTGAAAAAAGGATTGATGTTATATCATCTGTTATGAGAAACGGGGGCGGGATTCAAGAGCTTTTGGACAGCGAATTATGCTATGCTCCGCCTTATTCTTCCGCTAAAGATCCGGTTAATATTCTTGGAATGTGCTCGGATAATATTTTAAAAGGACTGCTTAAACCTGCATTTTTTGAAGATATTCAAGACGGTTATCTGATTGATGTTCGGCCTAAAGAGGTTTTTGAAATCAATACTATTAAGGGAGCTGTTAATATTCCGATAAGCGAAATAAGGGGAAGGCTTGATGAAATCCCTAAAGATAAGAAGGTTATTTTGTTCTGTAATACAGGGCATACAAGCTATATTGCAGCAAGAATTCTTGAACAGTATGAGTTCAATAATGTTTATTCGCTAATGGGCGGAATTGCTTTGTATAAAGAAATTGTAAAAGATAGAGAAGGCAAAGTCGAGAAAAGAGAAAAAGTTGCGGCAGGAAATATTGCGCATTCTAACACCCGCAAAATAGACGCTTCCGGCTTGCAGTGCCCGGGGCCTATAATGAAGGTTGCAGAAGGGATTGCTGATATTAATGAGGGAGAACTGCTTGAGGTTCTCGTAACTGATAGAGGGTTTAAATCAGATATTTCCGCGTGGTGCGAAAATACCGGAAATACGCTTCTGGAACTTTCTTCAAATAATAAAACCATAAAAGCCGTTATTCAAAAGGGCGGAGGAAAAGTTCAGGAAAAAGAAACAAAATCAGCACAGACAATAGTGGTTTTTTCTAATGATTTAGACAAAGCTCTTGCTGCTATGATAATTGCAAACGGAGCAAGGGCTGCAGGTAAAGATGTTACGCTCTTTTTCACATTCTGGGGGCTTAATATAATAAGAAAACCGGACGGCAAGGCGAAAAAAGGTCTTATAGATACCATGTTTTCTCTTATGATGCCAAAAGGTGCGGATAAATTAACGCTTTCTAAAATGAACATGGCAGGAGCCGGCTCATTGATGATGAAATGGGTTATGAAAAAGAAAAATGTGTCAACTTTAAGAGAGCTTATTTATGAGGCTCAAAAATCGGGAGTAAAATTTATTGCCTGCAATATGTCAATGGACGTTATGGGAATAAAACCGGAAGAGCTGCTTGACGGAGTGGAAATTGGCGGGGTTGCTAAATATATTCAGGAAAGCTCTCTGGCTGGTTCTAATTTGTTTATATAGTTCGTGAATGGTGAGGAAAACATACCGCGTTTGCGCGAAGAAGTAGGTCGGGGGGCTACCCCAACCTACTAAGCTAAGCTAAAACGGATATAACTTTGTCTAAAATAAAAATTATAGCTGATGTTTTAAAATTACCTCCCAAAGATTTATTGGATTTTGAAGATTAATTTTTAACAGTGATTTTTAGTTTTATGCTATAATCATCTTATGAAGAGTCGGGTGAAGAAAATATTAATCGGAGGCGGAATTTCCGTTGTTGTTCTGGCAGGGGCTGCTGTCGGATTATACACAACTGTTATTCCGAAAATTGTTTCTAATGATTGGGTTATAAGTAAGGTTGAAAAATTAGCAAAAGATGCGCTGAAGGCGGATTTAGTAATTGAAAATCCGAAGCTTAAAACTGGATTAAATCCTGATATTGCATTTACGCTCGGGAAAATCGCTATCAAAAAAGATAATCAGGAAATATTGAATCTTACTAATCTTGATACGGAATTTTCTTTAAGCGAAATTTTTGCAAAAAAACTTATTATAAAAAGAATGCTTGCCGATAATATTTATATTGATACGGCAGATTTAATCGCGCTTTTCCCTGCACAAAAAGAAGAAAAGAAAGAGCAGAAGCCTGCCGAATTTAATATTGATATTTTTTCGGCGCTTTTGGGTGTAAAAAAATGTTTGATAACATACGACAATCCTGATATCGGGATTATGTTTGATGCCAGAGACCTTGTTTTAGACAGGACTAAGGCAAAAAAATATTTGCATTTTAATTTCAACTTTGAGATGAAAAAGGGCAATGACAAAATTGTAGTTGCTGCTGATGATAAAAACTGTATTTATATGGGCGGAGGCGAACTCCATATTGATAAGTTCCCGATTGTTGTTGATAAGTCGACAGTTGTGATTGATGCGTTTGCGTCAAGAAAACACGGCGCCGAATTAAATATTTCATCTAAAAACTTTAGCGCAAGAGATATTTATAATATTCTAACCTCTAATATAATTCTTCCGAACGGAAAAGAATTGCTCGCGCCGGTTGTTGATGTTAAAGGCAGTGTTGATTTTAATCTCAACTTAACCAAGAACAATATCAGAGGCGATGTTAACGTTAACGAATCCGAATTCAAGATTAAGGATTTGTTGAATCTTCCTGTAAAAATTACGCAGGGTATTGTTGAGATTGGCAATAAAGACGTTACTCTAAAAGATTTTAAAGGATATTATAATAACAAGCTTGCAAATAGTATTAAAATGGACGGCACGGTTAAGGATTACTGGAAAACGTGTGATACTAAGGTCGTCTCTGACATTTTTGTTAATGATGATTTCTTTGAAAATTATGTTTCAAAACTTCTTGGTGCTCCAATCGGGCTGGTTGGTGATGCGGGTTCAAGACTGACTTTGACTTCCAAAAACGGGTCTTTAGATATTGTATGGTATTTTCTGCTTAATGAAGGCGAAGGGTTTAAGCTCGGAGAACAGTCAATGGTGCTTGAAAAATATAAAACCCTGTTCAAGCTTGATATGAGTATTGTCAAAAACTTATTAAAGATTAATACGATTGATTATTATATAACAGATAAGCTTCAAAAAGACATGACTCCTGTCCTTGCAATCAAAGGGGATTTGGATATGGCTGATAATATGAAGCTTCTTGATTTGAGCCTTAATATTCCAAGGCCGCTTCCGAGTGAATTCCTGAATTTCCTCGCTTGCCAGAAGATATTCAGAAAAGGTACAATCTCCGGCGAAATAAGTATTGATAATCATGGCGAGTTCCCGAAAATGGACGGCGTAATCTCGTTTGATAAGGTATTTATTCCGGCTCAAAGATTGTTTATAAAATCTGCAAAAATAGGTGCAAAAGGCGATAAACTCGGAGCTATTGCAGAAGGCAGATTTAAGCGGACAAAATACGATTTTAACGGTTATATCGTAAACGACTTAAGACTCCCGATTGTAGTTAAGAGCGTTAACTTAACCGTTGATAATGTTGATTTAGAGAAAATGCTTGCGGCAAATGTGTCTAATACTCATACAACAGAGCCGCCAAAGCAGGCATTGGAGTCTGATAACCAAACCGGAGAGATTTCAGAAGAGACTCTTGGTGATGATAACGCAGCTACATTCACAAAAGGTCTGATTATAGTTGAAAAATGTATGCTTCACCTTAATAAGGGTAAATATAAACAGGTTAATTTTGGAAATCTTCACGCTAATTTGACGCTTGATAAAAACGGGCTCTTGCAGGTTCAGTCTAACAAGTTTGATATTGCAGAAGGTATTTCTACTCTAAAGGTCAAGGCCGATTTGATAAAGAAACAGTATTATTTAAGATTAGGAATAAAAGATGTTAACTCTGATATCATGGCAGGCGCTGTATTAGGACTCCCAAGAGAGATTACGGGTAAGGCAAGAGGCTTAATCGAAATTAATACAGACGAGAGCATGAAACTCAACGGCCAAATCCTGTTTGATATCCAGAATGGTTCAATAGAAAAGGTTGGGTATGTAGAATACATCTTGAAAGCAGCGTCACTCTTCAGAAATCCGCTTGCAATGATAAGCCCCGCAACTCTTGGCGACTTGGTAAGCATACCGGACGGCAGTTTTGATGTAATCGCGGGTGAGCTTAAACTCAAAGATAATGTTATAATGCCGATGAAGATAAAATCTTCCGCAAACGAACTTGCGACATATATTGTCGGAAGATACGATTTGATGACAAATGATGCGTCTTTAAGGATTTATACAAAATTCTCCGATAAAGATACTGGCTTTGCCGGTTTCTTAAGAAAGATTTCATTAAACAGCCTTGCAAGCAGAATCTCCAACAGCGGACGCAACGATGCAAACTATTATGCCTCAGAGCTTTCGCAAATACCGGAACTCAAAGTCGGCGAAAAAGAAGCACAGGTATTCTTAACAACAGTCGAAGGCGATGTTATTAACTTTAACTTCCTGTCGTCTTTGAAGAGGATTAAATAAAAATATAGGAGAGATTTTTGGACATTTTAGAATATCTTAATGAACTAAATGCACAAGAACAGATAGATAAATTAGTTACTAGGTACAAAGATAAAAAAGTTGTATTATATGGTGCCGGTGAATTCTTTCAAACACTGCAAAAACATTTTGATTTATCGGGTTTGAATATTGTAGGGATTTGTGATAAAAAATTTGAACTATCAAAAGATACAAATCCATCTGGGTATAAGGCTCTCACACCTGAGGAGTTAAAAGAGTTTGATTTTGATGTAATTTTAGTATCTTTGTATAGAAATTTCGTGGTATATGATTATTTAGAGTACCAATTATTAACTAATACGCCAAATGAAGATAAACCTGTTTTGCCGCTTATTGTTCCGACTTTGCTTATGAGAAAAAAAGAGTATATAGAAGGAAGTTGCGCGCTTGAAAAATTGTTAAAAGATTATAAGTTTACAACAGTTCTTGATCTTGGCTGTGGTGACGGCTACTTTGCCGATAGTTTTCTTAATGCGGGTAAGATTGTAACAGCTATTGATTACGGTAAATCAGTATATTTTGAAAATAATAATCATAAGTCTTTAAAAACAATTATCGCAGATTTTAATACTTATAATTTTAATCAAAAATTTGATTGCATATGGTGTTCTCATGTGCTGGAACATCAATTGAATGTCAATACTTTTCTTAAAAAGATATATGACTTATTAAATGATGACGGAGTTTTAGCAATAACAGTTCCTCCTTTAAAATCCCAGATTGTAGGCGGGCACGTTACATTGTGGAATGCAGGGATTTTATTATATAATCTGATTCTTGCCGGATTCGATTGCTCTAATGCGTCCGTTAAAAGTATAAATTATGATATAAGCGTTATTGTTAAAAAAAGCAAAAAAGTTAATTTAGACGCAATCGTATATGATGCCGGTGATATCAAAAAACTTAGAAAATACTTTCCAAGAGATTTGGAATTTTCGCGCACGTATGCTGATACCCCATTTGAAGGGAATATTGAAGAATTAAACTGGTAGCAGATTATATAATCTGTACAGCTACCTGTGATGAATATGAAATAATATCTTTATCTACATAACCTAAGTATTTATATTTTAAGTTGTTTTCTTTAATAAATTCCTGAAAAGCTTTATATTCGCCATTTTCCCAATTAGGGTAGTTAAAGTACTCATCAAATACGATAACAGTTCCAGATTGGATTGTATTCTTCAAATTATCAAACATGGTTTTAGCTGACGAGTATAAATCACTATCGCAATGTATAAATGCAGATTTAAACTCCCCGTTTTCACTCATAAATTTAGGCAATGATTGATCGAAAAATCCTTTAATGAGTTTAACATTTTCTCTGACTTCAGGAAGTCTGTTCATCTTAAAATGTGATTTTAGATGAGAAGAATCCCAAGCTTCCGGAAGCCCTTCAAAACTGTCAAAACCATAAATTGTTTTATTTGGAACACTTTTTGCAATATGGTTAATAGATCTTCCTTTAAATACTCCAAATTCCATATAGAAACCTTCATTTTTGACTTGTTTCAGAGCATAGCTCAATAAATCATATGAACTGTCAAAAGATGGTGCTGTAATCATGTTATTGATAATATATCTGGCAGAAGATTCTCTTGCAATATCATATAATTTTTGTTGTAATTTATTTTGTAAAGATAACTCGGTATATGCAAGTAATTTATCTTGAACAGAAAACGGCAGTACAAATGTATGTCCCATAAAAGTAATATGTTTTTGCATTCTTTTACAATCTCTCAGAACATGGAAGAATGTAAAAGTTTCTACAAGTGGTAAATATTTGTGACTATAATAATTATTTAACAGGGATTCCATAATTGGATAATAATTTTGAGTTGCAACAAGAACATAATCCGCATAATATGATCTCAAATACTCGACAGGAATTGCCGGATAGCCGAATTCTTCTTTAACTTCGGTTTCAAAATCATATTTTTTATCCGTAACTGCAATAATATTCAGCCCTGATAAATCGTAATTTTCTACTATTGTTTGGAATAATTTTCCGGTGCCGTAAATTATAACGGTTTTATCTTTTAGTTTTTTCTTCAGTTTTTTCAACTGTTTTGGAAAATTGTGTTTTTCTAAATATTGTTTTAAGTTATTCATATTGACCTTTCATTTAACTAATACTACAAGTTTCAGGAGGATATTGACGTGACCAATTAATGTTTCTTTTAATAATTTTAGCCGGTATACCCGCTATTAAACTATTTGGTTCTTCAAAAGTTTTGTTAACAAGTGACATTGCTCCTACCACGGAATTAGGGGGTAATACTGTTCCCTTAAGAAGCAAGCTTCTAGTACCTATCCATACATGATTATTAATTATAATATCAGTATTAGGATTAATTAATTTTCTACTATTTGTATCATACAAAGAATGTCCATCGGAAGTTCTGATTTGGACATTAGTGCTTATCATACAATCATCACCAACTGTAATTTTGGTCCCTTGACCTGAATATAATACGAATTCAGCCCCTCCTATAGTAGTATTTTTTCCTATTTCCAAAGTAGTATGGTTTCCAATGTAGATATTACACTCCGAATATTTGTTGTTAGCCTCTATTTTTATTGAACTATTACCGGAACAAGATATTTTCATTTTTACATAAATTATAAAGGGTTCATGAATTTCAATATAGTTATTACAACCTCTAAAACTTACTGTTAAATTTTTAATCTTTGGATTATAGATTTTTTTACCGTTTCTTTTTATTAACACTATTGTATTATTTTTCTTGCATATTGTTTGTTTAATCCCCTTTGATAATATTGAGAATATACTATGTTTGACAAGTGGAATTATTTTATTAGAATCGAAGTATTGTTTGCAATAGGTTTGTACAGAACAGTATTCTTTTACTGCCAATAATATGTAATCAGCTTTTTGATTGTATAAATTACTATATGGAATTATTTTATATCCAAAATCAAATTTTCCTTGATCCTCAATAATGTACTTTTTATCAGTAACGCCAATAATATTCAGCCCGGTTAAATCGTAATTTTCTATTATTGTTTGGAATAATTTTCCGGTACCATAAATTATAACAGTTTTATTTTGTAATTTTTTCTTCAGGTTTTTCAACTGTTTTGAAAAATTATGCTTTTCTAAATATTGTTTTAAAT
>CALUSZ010000187.1 GCA_944323495.1 Candidatus Gastranaerophilales bacterium | reverse complement strand
TTAACAGCTTCAATAATCTCTTTTATAATATCAACTTCAGCCTCATTTGATTTATATGGTCCGGGTGTAAAAAAAGTTCTTCTTATAAAACCCGGCTGTCCTAAATAACCTAAAAGTCTTCTGAGTTCCGGCTGAAATATGACAATCAAGCTTAAAGCAATTAATGTAACAAGAGATTTAAGGAATACGCCCAGTATCTGCAGGTCAATTAATATAAGAATTTCACTGACAATCCAGGCGAAAACAAGGAAAAATAACCCTTTGACGAGCTTTTCAGACTGAGTATTCTTGATAAATTTTTGGTAAAAAACAAGTAGAATAACTGCGATAAATAAAACTTCAAGAATGTTCACCCAGTTAAGCGACCACTGTATTGGGCTTAAAACATCTTGAATTAAAGAAATCAGCGCATCAGTCATACTTTTTTAACCTATCGGGAATACAATCTTTAGCTATGAGATCATCCAACGTCTCTCTATATACTATAATATCAGAATGAGAATTATTTACAAGTACCATAGCCGGTTTTTCTACTCTGTTATAGTTTGATGCCATTGAGTAATTGTATGCTCCTGTGTTGAATACGCATATTACATCGCCGGCCTCAATCCTTGGAAGTTCTATATCTTCAATTAATATATCCCCGCTTTCACAGTATCTGCCTGCTAAAGTGACTTTTTCTGTCTCTGTATGGTTTAGTTTATTAACAACCTGAGCAGTATATTTCGCCTGATACATACTAGGCCGCGGGTTATCAGCCATACCTCCGTCAAGAGCAATATATTTTTTGCCTTCCGGTATAGTTTTAGAGCTTCCTGCTTTATATAAAGTTACCCCCGCAGTTGAAATAATACTTCTCCCCGGTTCTATATAAATTGTAGGGATATCTATTGCATATTTATGCATAGCATTTGTTACTGCATCAGCTAGTACTGACACATCCGGAGGATTATCCTCTTTTGTATATTTTACTCCTAGGCCGCCTCCTATATTCATTTCATCAAGAATAATTCCGTGGCTATTTTTAATTCGGGCTATTTCTTTTACTAAAATCTCTACTTCATCATAATAACATTGTGTTTCGAAAATTTGAGACCCTATATGTGCATGTAAACCGCGAAGGTTAAGATTTTTATATTTAGTCTTGATTAGATTTACAATTTTATCAACTTGTGATAAATCAAAACCAAACTTGGAATCAGTTTGTCCCGTTTTAATATAGTCGTGTGTATGACACTCAATTCCGGGGGTTACCCTCAAAAGAATATCAGCCTTAATTCCTTTTTTTTCTGCAAGTTTATTTAATATATCCGCTTCATAGAAATTATCAACTGAAAATCTGCCAACCCTGCATTCTAGAGCAAGTTCAATTTCACTTAAAGATTTATTATTTCCATTAAATAATATTTTCTGCATATCGCATCCTGCTTTAAAAACAGTGTAAATTTCTCCTGCAGATACTGTGTCAAACCCAAAACCTTCTTCATCAAGTATTCTAATTATGGCTGATGTACAAAGAGCCTTACAAGCGTACATCATTTTTATATTTTTATAATCTTTAAAAGCATTCTTATAGCTTCTGCAAATACCTCTTAAAGTAGCTTCATCTATAATGTATAACGGGGTGCCGTATTTTTTTGCCAGTTCAAATAAATCACATCCGCCTATTGTTAAATTTTCTTTTTCTTCCGCTGTAACCGGCCTAATAGATTGATTTTCGCTCATATCACTCCTTTCCTAAAGCTTATTTTAGCAAAATAAGAAAGGGTTTACAAGTATATAGTCGGATACTACGCAGCTTCAGTTTGTACATATTTAGCCGATTTAGCAACAACACCATAGCAGACCATTGTAAGTCTGTTATTTAACTCCAGCATAGTTCTAAAGTTATTTGCCGAACGGTTCATAGCACTCATCATCTCGTCTGCTGATACTCTTGACTGCAATGCGTCAGCCTCGTGGTTATCTACTTTTTCCTGTGCATACTTTTCAACTAATAATTTGTCAATAAAATCTCGTGCTCCTACTGCCATAATTTTGCTCCTTATATATTTAGTACTTTATATTTATGTCTTATGTATATAAAGTATTTATATGTTATAAAATTGCCTTTTTAGAACTTTGAATGTTAAGAATTGTAACAAAGAAAATAAATACAGCCGGAAACATTGCTTCCGGCTGTATTTATTTTCATAAGGAAATTAAAATTTATTTTTGTTTTTCAAGTTTTTCTATACGCTTAACAAGTTCATCAATTGTTTTCTGCTGTTCTTCGATAGTCTTATTTTGTTTTTCTATTGTTGAATTAATATCCGTAATATTCTGAACTATTTCAGCAATTTTATTATCCAATTCTTTCACAGCATTAATCACAGCATAAAACATATCTTCTAAGCGTATCCGTAAATATCCGTCCTCGCCTTTTGTGACCGCATCAGGAAATACTTTTTGTAAATCTTGCGCCATCACTCCAACATGCGGTGTCTTTTCTTTATCTTCCTTAAATGTAAAATGGAAGAAATCCAATTTCTTAAGCTCTGCCAAACCTGCTGTATATTTACCTCCAATATTTTTCAACCGACGGTCGGAAATATCTAAGGTAGCTGATGTTTCTACGTGGCGAGAATCGTGAGCACTAACCCATCCGCTAGTAAGTGCACCATCCGTATTAACAGTTTTTATGAACAACCCGGCCTTTGCTGTTGAGTGTGAGAAATGTCCACTGCCATAAGTCTTTTTTAAATCATCTAATGTCAAGTCGTTGCCTATTTGCGCATTTCTTCCTACAATCAGATTTCCACGAATATAAACCGTAGCATTTTCATCGCCAAGCACAATTTGATTATCTTCTTCAGCATTAGCGTTTGTTCCGATAGCAACAGAGTTTTGTCCAGCAGCTGTGGAATCAACACCAATAGCGATACTATCCACACCGTTACCAGAGCTTCTGGAGCCAATAGCAACAGCTCCGGATTCGCTGGCTCCAGACCATTCACCAATAGCAACGGAAGCGTTAGCCGAGGCACTCGCGCTCATACCTATTCCGACAGCTCTTTGATCCCTTGCAGACGCACTGTGCCCAAGAGCTACAGAATCTCTTCCTTTTCCAGAAGCATAATGTCCGACAGCTGTAGATGAAGAGCCGGAGGCTTCTGTTCCAAAACACTGTGTCTTGGAAAGTACTGTGGCAGTTTTATTGGCTGATATGACACTTAACAGTGCTGCGCTTTTTGCTGCTT
>CALUSZ010000186.1 GCA_944323495.1 Candidatus Gastranaerophilales bacterium | reverse complement strand
TAATATACTTTTCATATTGTAATATTCTTGAGTTGACTGTTTTATTACATGAATAAGACTTGAATATAAGCTAATTTCTGTTACAATAGTCTTATCGAAGGGTTCCAGAGTCTGGAGCTTGTCGACACCATAAAAAAGAGGTCAATTGACCTCTTTTTTATTTGCAAATTTTCATTTTAATTTACTAAATAGTATTGTGAATTTTAGCTAATAAATCCTATACAATAAGAAATTTTAAGCATTTGTCACCAACTTATTTTTGTATTAAAATAAAATAAGAGAGGTGGAAATGGATTTTTTCAGACAACATAAGAAATTGATAGTTGGACTAATTGCGGTATCATTCATTATATGGACTTTTGGAATGGGAGTGCTTTTATTGCTTCCCGGTATTAGAGGATAGGCGGGGAAGATTTGAAAAAAATATTAAATATTTTAATATTTTTTGCGATAATTTTCAACACGTTTGCGTGTTGTACCTCTTTTGCAACCCAGGATTTGGAAGCTCAAAAAAAACGGACAAGAGCAAAAATAAATCATTTAAAATGGCTGGAAAGCCTTGAAACAAACAAGTTATATAAAAATCAACAAAAGCTTGAAAATGCCACCAATAATTTGCAACAATCAAAATCACAGGTCATTGATGCACAGAATGAATTATATGGAATGCAGGCAAAACTGGATAAAGCAGCTGCTGAATATAATAATTTGAACTCTGTTCTTGCAGCTCATATAAGAAAAGTTTTTAAAACCCAGCGTAAGGCGTTTTTTGAACTGCTGATTACGTCTGAAGATATTAATATGTTGGTAGATCGGGTATATTTCCAAAAAATTATATTAAAAGAAGATTATGACAGAATGGCTGCTGCAAAAAAGAAAGCTCAAGAAATTGCCATGCTTAAGTACAGTATTGAAGCAAGAAAACGTAATCTTGAACGTTCTATAGCCTCCATCAATACACAGAGAGCTTATATTGATAAAGCTATTGCTAAAAATGAAAGCATGATTAACAAGCTTAGAACAGACCGAGTTGCTTATGAAAGAGCTGAAAAAGAGCTTGCTAAACAATCCGCAAGTATTGGTTCATATATTAATAAAACAGCCAAAGATACAAATGTACAGGTCGCATCAGGATTTATTAAACCAATACAAGGGCGGATTACATCTCCATTCGGCTGGAGAACACACCCGATATTTAATAGTAAATCATTTCATTCCGGCGTAGATATCGGAGGCCCAAATTTAGGAGCAATACACGCTTCCAATTCTGGGAAAGTTATCTATTCCGGCTGGTATGGCGGCTATGGGAAAGTTGTTATTTTAGAACATGGTATTGTTAATGGGAAACCGATTACAACGCTTTATGCTCATATGAACTCGATTGCGGTTACAAACGGACAAAGAGTTACTAAGGGTCAAGTTTTAGGCTACGAAGGAACCACAGGTTACAGTACAGGTCCGCACTGTCACTTTGAAGTAAGGGTTAATGGTCAGCCTAATAATCCATTAAATTATATATAATAAGGATTTTTTAATTTGAAAAAAAGAATAGCTACAGCATTTATAATATCATTTTTAACGGCAAACACCGGGTTTGCCGAGTATTCTTTTGTTGATCCTGCTGATTTTACGGGAGATGCGTTTTTTACTCCACCCGCAGTTAGACAGAAGCAGGAGGACGCTGCCGCAGGCCGCCCGAATCGCGAGTCAACAATGCCGCCGGTAAAGAAAATGCGGCTTATGCTGAAAAAGAAACTTGACGAGAAGCATGATAAAAAAATACAGCTTGCACCGGTAGCACCTGAAGGCGAAGATGTATATGCTGCTGATGTTGAGACTTCAGAGTATGCTTCAAAGGATATTGAAGAAAACTTTGATGAAACAATGATGCCGGACGGATTTGAAGCAGATGAAGAAGCTGTTGCTGACCAGCAGAAGAAAAAACATTTCTGGAATCGAAAAAGCAAAAAAGAAAAAGCTCAGGAAGAACAAGATACTGAGAATATAATACTTGATTGCGAAAACATGGATTACGATACAGAAACATATTGTATGGTTGCAACCGGCAATGTAAGCGTTGAATTTGTTAAACAGCAGACAACTGTTAAGGCTGATACAATTACATATGATAGAGCTAACAATACTATTAAAGCAGAAGGTAATGTTAAAATACTAAAAGGCGGACAGACTATTACAGGAGACTACATTTTTGTAGACATGAACGAAGAAAATGCATTGATAGAAAATCCTGTAACACAGACTGCAACTATAGAAATAAAAGCAAAAAAAGGATATGTTTACGGAGATAAAATCGTTCAGGAAAATGGTTCTATGACCGTTGATGAATCTTTCCCGATAAACTTCCGCTCAGGTATGGCAGGCCCATGGCTCGGACAGATGATTGTTCCCAAAGACCAAACAATGACAAGTGATATGGAAAAAGGGATAATCAGGCTTAAAGTTAAGGATATGAAAATCACTCAAAAAGGTGATTTAGAAGTAATTGCGCTTAAAAAGGCAACACTCTTTAAGGGCAGACGCAGGCTTATTAAAATACCGGCATTAAAAGTTTACACAAACAAAAACAATGATTATGCAGAAACAAACTCCTGGGAACTAGGTTCACTTAGAGGATTAGGTATGTATATAGGTCCGGGTTTTGTATTTGAACTTCCGAAAGGCTCTGTATTAAAAGCTATACCGATTTTGAACTATAATCACGGGTTTGGTATCGGCGGTATTGGTCGTTTCCAGAGCGGAACAAACAGAACCCAGGTTGCATATGGTACTGCAGACAGCAAGTTCTTAATCAGAGGTAAACAAAGATTAGATGATAATTTGTACTTGCAATACGGCATGAATGACTATATGAACGAATGGTTCCTCGGCAGACGCCGTCCTAAGTATGGTATTGATTTAGTTTATGAGAATTCATACGGCAGTAATGATTTTCTGTTGAAAGGACACGCTTCACAGTTTGCGCACCGTTTGGATTTAGGTTATTACCATGACATTGAAGAAGATGTTAACTTTAGAAGTTTAAACGGTACGCAAATAGGCACACTAAGAACAAGATATATGGCGCAGGCTGATCAAAATATCTGGAATTACAGAAACGAAGAAAAACAGACGGTATTAACATTTGATATATCTTCACAGTTGGCAGCTTCATTATACGGAACTGGCGATACACAGGTTATCGGACGTATCGGTCCGAGAATGCATATGCAATACAAACGCTGGATGCAGGATATCGGATACTATCAATCAGTGTATGAAGATAATTCACCTTTGCCTGTATTTGATGCATATAGATATGGGAAATCAAATGTTTACATAAGAGAATATATAAGAATTTGTAAGTATTTGACTCTTTCCTGGTTCGGCTCTATTAATTTATCCGGAGACTCGCCGAATGACAGAGCTTTTCAAGAAAACTCATTCTACCTGTCAGTGGGACCGGAAGATGTTAAATTCAATCTCGGCTATGATTTTATAAGGGAAAATACTTTCTTCACAGTTGAAGTTATGATGGATGCTAAAGGCACACATCTTGACTATGACAGGTTAGAGATTAAACAGGACAAGAAGGCTAAAAAAGAAAATGAGGTTAAGGAAGAAGAAGAAAGTGATTTCCAAAAATCAAATGAGCCTCCTGTTTTACAGCATGCTGTAGTAGAAGATGTTAAGACGGTGGAAGATGTATTGTAGAGAGGAATTAAACAAAAAAATTATAGAGTACGGAAAAATTTGCGGAGAAAAGAATTTCTCTCCGGGATATTCGGGCAATATTTCAGCCAGATTTGAAGATGGTATGCTTATTACAACTTCCGGATCTTCAAATGGTTTTTTGAAAGAAGATAATATTGTTTATACAGATTTTTTCGGAAATTCAAAAGAAGAGGGCAAGAAACCTTCTAGTGAGAAGTTTTTGCATATTGAGATTTATAAAAAAAGACCGGATATTAATTTTATAATCCATGTCCACTCTCCGTATTTGAGCAGTTTTGCTTCTGCAGGTAAGGACTTAATGGCGCCTGTTATGGCAGAAAATGTATTCTATTTTGGCGGAATTCCGCTTGCAGAATACGCACTTCCTTCAACAATGGAGCTTGTTGAGAATACTGCAAAATATTTTGATGAGTATGACGCTGTTTTAATGGAGAATCATGGTTTTATTGTTGCATCAAATACCATACACGATGCCTATATGAAACTTGAGCTTGCTGAATCTTATGCACAGGTGGTTCTAAATACTTCAATGCTTGGCGGGGCAAAAGTTCTTAGCAAAAAACAGGCAAAAGAAATTTTGGATTTAAGAAAATAAAAAGGGCTTATGATAAAGCCCTTTTTACTTATAACAATTCTTTTAAATAATTCGGAAGAGCAAATCTTGCATTATGATAATCTTTATTATAGATTTTGCAAGTTTTGGCTATAGCTTCCCCTCTTCTTTCATCCCAGTATGAAAGAGGTTTGACTGTTTCGGAACAGAACGCCCAAGCCCAGTATCCGCCAGGATAAGTCGGAATATTTGATGTGAACGTTGAACAGATAGGGAATACTTTCTTTAAAAGATTATACATCTTTTTAATTTCTTCCTTGTTTACAAAAGGCGACTCTGATTGTGCTCACATAATACCGCCTTCTTTCAGAGATTCTTTAACATTTGTGTAGAATTCTTCTGTAAACAAACCTTCTCCCGGGCCTAGAGGATCGGTAGAATCAATAAGAACAATATCAAACATATTCTTTTTGTCTTTAATATATTCAATTGCATCTTCTACTCTGATTTCGCACTTTGGATTATCAAGCTCACAAGATATTGTCGGAAGATACTTTTTGCAAGCCTCAATTACCATTCCGTCAATTTCACAAAGAACAACTTTTTCTACAGTATCATGTTTTAAAACTTCTCTAACTGTTCCGCCGTCTCCGCCGCCTATTACAAGCACTGTCTTTGGAGCTTTGTGGTGCATCATCGGAATATGAGCTATCATTTCGTGATAATGATACTCATCACCTTCTGTTGTCATCATTAAATCATCTATTGTTAAAACACGTCCGAGAGTTGAATCAGTATCAAAGATTTCAACTTTTTGGAAGGGTGACTGTTTTGAAAAAAGAACTTCTTTTTGTTTTATTGCAATTCCAAAGCCTGCCGGCGTAATTTCTTGATAAAATTCTGTCATAATTTTATATTCCCCGCTAATATGTGTATATGCAGATGGAAAACTTCCTGTCCTGCTTCTTTTCCTGTATTAATAACCGTTCTATATGATTTAAGCCCTGATTTTTTTGCGGCCTCTTTCACTGTCATCATGAGTTTGCCGAGTAAAACTTCGTCATCTAACTCATTCAATGATTCAAAGTGTTTTCTCGGAACAACAAGCAGGTGTGTATCGGCCTTTGGATTAATATCTTTAAACACTATGGCATATTCGTTTTCATATACAAATTCTGTATTAAACTCTCCGTTAACGATTTTACAAAAAATACAATCCGTCATAAGCTTCCTCCTTGTTTATATAATATAAGCTAAAGTATATAAAAATGCAATGAAATTACTTGACAATAATTAGACATCTAACTATAATCAAAATATGAAACAAGCACTTTCTCTAATATCCAAAATACATGAAAAAGGAAGCCGTTTTATATCGGAACAGCTGAACCAAAACGGTATAGAAGGGCTTGTACCAAGCCATGGAGACATTCTTGCGGTTTTATATTACTGCGGAAAATCCACAATGAAAGATATTGCAGATAAGATACACCGGACTAAACCCACTGTCACTGTGTTAGTGGACAAACTCGAAAAATTGGGGTTTGTAAAAAGAGAAAAATCAAATACAGATAACAGGATTACGTATATTATCCCAACAAAAAAAGCGGAGGAATTCAAACCGGCATTTGAAAAAATTTCAGAAGATTTAAATAATTTGCTTTATAAGAATTTATCAGAAGAAGAGGCAGAGATTTTAGATAGGTTGCTTGAAAAAATGTTGTAGGAAAAATTTTTTAAGCAAATAGTTAGATATCAAACTAAAAGAAGGAGGCAAATATGACTAACTACAAAACAACACAACTCGGAAAAATTGATGAACTTGTTAATCTTGAAAACGGCAAGGCTTTTTTGCATGACGCACTTGAACTTACTGGCTGTGAAATATCCGTTAATGCAGTTCCAAAAGGATTTAAGGTTCCTTTTAACCATAGACATAAACAAAATGAAGAGGTTTATATTGTTTTAAAAGGTGAAGGTATCATTACAGTCGATGGCGAAGCAGTAAATGTTAAAGAGGGTTCTGCTGTAAAAATCATGCCGGAAGCATCAAGAACAATAGAAAACACTTCAGACGGAATATTTGAATTCATCTGTGTACAGGCAAAAAGCGGCTCATTAGAGCAATTTGGGCTCACTGACGCAGAATTATGCTAAAAGCTTTGAGGCGGGTGTAAATAAACCCCGCCTCTATTCATTTATTGCTAATCTTGTATATCAAATGGAGCATTTCTTTTTCCCGCACCTGTTTTACAAACTCGCCTGAAATTTTTGCCCCCAATCCCTCTGCAACTTTTATAGATGGTTTATTTTCAGGTCTGATTTCAAATATAACTTCACTTAAATTTAATTTATTAAAAGCATAGTTGATTAATGCTTCAGCACACTTTTTTGCATAACCATTATGCCAGTATTGCTTTTTTAACATATAACTTATTTCATAATACTGTTTATTATTTATATTATCCGGCATTAAAGCTGCCTGCCCGATAACCTCATGTGAAATTTTATCTTCCATAATAAAATATCCCAGGTTATATTTCCTATAAAGTTCTATATTTTTATTTATCCAATTATAAACCTCTGTATCATTAAATGTATATTCCCAAGCATACATAACATCTTTATCTTCAAGCATCAGCTTCAAATCATCAAAGTCAAGAGCTGACATATACCTTAAAATAATTCTGTTCGTCTCTAAAAACATAAAAATTCTCCTTGTATATTATAACTTGAATTATCCTGCTGAAATAGTATAGTAATTATATGCAGAGAAATAATGAGCCAAAACCGGATAAAATACTTGTAAGAGGGGCAAAAGTACATAACCTGAAAAATATAGATGTTGATATCCCTCTAAACAAAATTGTAGGTATAGCAGGGGTTTCGGGTTCTGGGAAATCATCACTTGCTCTTGGCGTATTATATGCCGAAGGTTCAAGACGATATCTGGAATCTTTATCAACTTATACCAGACGCCGAATGACTCAGGCTTCAAAAGCTCAAGTTGACGAGATTTTATACGTTCCAGCCTCGCTTGCACTTCACCAGAGACCGGGGGTGCCGGGAATAAGAAGTACTTTTGGAACAGGAACAGAACTCCTGAACAGCCTTAGGCTTATGTATTCGCGTCTTGCAAATCACCGCTGTCCTAACGGCCACTATTTAGAGCCTACTCTTGATGTAGCTGCTGAAAAAGAACTTATATGCCCGGTATGCGGAGTTCATTTTTACGCGCCCGGAGCAGAAGAACTTGCGTTCAATTCTCAAGGTGCCTGTGAGCACTGCGGAGGAGTCGGTACAATTAGAACTGTTGACGAGTCAACTCTTGTGCCTGATGAATCTTTAACTATAGATGAAGGGGCTGTCTTACCGTGGAATTCTCTTATGTGGTCGCTTATGACTGATGTATGCAGGGCTATGGGAGTTAGAACAAATATACCGTTTAAAGAGCTTACGCCCGAAGAGCGTGAGATTGTATTCCATGGACCGGCAGAAAAGAAACACATTTTCTATAAAGCAAAGAATTCCAATCAGGCCGGAGAAATTGATTTTACCTATTATAATGCTGTTTACACAGTAGAAAACGCGCTGAAAAAAGTAAAAGATGAATCGGGAATGAAGCGTGTTGAGAAATTTTTAAAAGAAGAAATATGCCCTTATTGCGGCGGAACAAGGCTTTCAGAAGCAGCAAGAGCGCCAAAACTTATGGGAATATCACTAGATGAATGCTGCAAGATGACTTTAGCAGAGCTGATTAAATGGGTTGATAAAGTTCCCTCCTCGCTTCCAGAAAAAATGCGCCCAATGGCAGAGTCTATATGCGAATCTTTTCAAACAACAGCGAAACGATTAATGGATTTAGGGCTAGGTTACCTCTCTCTTGATAGAGCCGGAGCAACATTATCAACCGGAGAAAGACAGAGAATGCAGCTTGCGCGCTCTGTAAGAAACCGAACAACAGGGGTTTTATACGTTCTTGATGAACCCTCCATAGGCTTACACCCCGCTAATATTAAAGGCTTGAATGCTGTTATGCACGACTTGGTATCTGATGGAAACTCGGTAATTCTTGTCGATCACGATACACAGATTCTGTCCGAATCAGATTGGATAATAGAACTCGGGCCCGGCTCCGGTACAGACGGCGGAGAAATCATTACGCAAGGTACGATAAATGATACCGTTAAAAATCCGGCTTCTAAAATAGGACCGTTTCTGGCAAATAACTATAAAAAACGCATCAGAAGCTTTATTCCCCAATCTGATATTTTTAGCGAGGGTGAAATCCTCCTCTCTACATCAGAAATTCATACGGTTAAACCGCTAAAAGTAAGAATCCCTAAAGGGAAACTTACAGTAATTACAGGAGTCTCCGGTTCAGGCAAAACAACACTCGTCTTAGAGAGCTTGATTCCGGCTCTGGAGAGTAAAATCGAACAAAAAAAGCTGCCCGCGCATATAGAAAGTATATCCGCAGAAGGCATAAAACAGGTAAAACTAATAGATGCAACGCCTATCGGTATAAATATCCGCTCAACGGTTGCAACTTATGCAAATGTTCATGATGAGCTAAGGAAGGTTTTTGCAAGAACCGCTGATGCTAAAAAGGCCGGACTAAAAGCCGGAGATTTTTCTTATAATACCGGCTCACTTCGCTGCCCCTCATGTGACGGTACCGGAAGCATAAGCCTTGATGTTCAGTTTTTGCCTGATGTTGATATTCCTTGTCCGGACTGTCATGGAACAAGGTATTCTAAAAGAAGTGAAAGTATTAAATATACAAACAAATCCGGAATGTCATATTCAATCTCCGAAATAATGGCTATGGATATAAATCATGCGCTTACAGCCTGCAAAGATTTGAATACAGTGAGCCAAAGGCTTCAAGTCTTAAAAGATTTAGGTCTTGGATATCTTACACTCGGAGAAGCAACACCAAGCCTCTCTGGAGGAGAAGCGCAAAGACTTAAGCTAGCTTCCGAGATGGGAAGAAAACAAGAAGATACTGTCTTTGTATTTGATGAGCCGACAATCGGGCTTCACCCGCTAGATGTCCAATCGCTTATAGGAGTTTTTCAAAAACTTATTGATAACAAAGCAACTGTTATTATAATTGAACACGATTTGGATTTGATAAGAAATGCGGATTATATAATTGATATGGGCCCAGGTGGCGGAAAAGACGGCGGAGAAATCGTTGCCAGCGGAACACCGGAGGAAATCATAGAAAACAAATCCAGTATTACAGGAAAATACCTCGGAACCTCATAAACCTTGCGAAGGCCAATATCATCTGATATCATGGAAGTACAGCCGGAGCGAAAGTATGAAATCTAAAAAGCTTAAACATATTACCCCGCAAAACTATCTTAAATATTACTATGATATCCCGTATGAGGGTAAAACTTCTGCCGGCAAACCGCTAAGAAAACTTAAAGATATCACCTGCCCGTATAGAGGTATTAAAATTATTCCGACCGATAATATAAAAAGTTTTGAAAAGAATTTGGCTAAATGCCGTACGGCGCTTGATGCAGTAGAGCTTCTATCTCTTTATCACGAATATATGCTCCCGACAGAAAAAGCAATGTTTGCTATATTTAAAGATTTTGCCCTGATTAATCCTGATGATAATCTCCAAAACTGTCTGCAGATGATAAAAATGAATTGTCTTACAAGACTTAAACTAGAAGAAATGGAAGTATTAGATGATGTCGATAGGCTTACAAAACGACTTTCTCCAAATTCAGCACTAAAGATTAGAGCAAAGACAACAAAATGCAGGCAGATAATTATTAGCAGCTCAACTCACGATACATTTAAACGCAAAACATTCCTGAACTCCTTAGAAGAAATTATTCCCAAAGAAAATGAACGAGAAATTTTAAACAACATAAGAAACAAAGCTCTATTCCTTCCAACATCTGAAAGCAGCAGAAACGCTTTCGTTGTAAAATATT
>CALUSZ010000185.1 GCA_944323495.1 Candidatus Gastranaerophilales bacterium | reverse complement strand
GACCTCTATCTTATGACTTCCTTTCATACGTGTATCCTCGCTGTTTATTGCTTATACTTTTTTAATTCCACATATATTGGATTTGATAACACCTAAAACAAGAAATCGTTACAAAAATTTACATTTAAAGGCGGAGATTTGGGCTGGAATGGCGCTTCACTGTTGGGCTGAAAGCCATAGCATTACAAACATCCGATTTATTAATTTGACTTACCCAAAAACATTATTAATCATACAAATAGATGTATACTAAAAGCTAAATATCTGACATAATACGTATGTGAGAATATATTATGCCCTTTGTCTATCGATTACAAAAGATACTTGATTTTAGAATCCGAAAAAAAGAAGAACAGCTTTTAGTTGTACAAAAAGCCCAACAAGAAGTATATATTGCAGAAGAAAAAATTAGACAAAATGAGGCAGAAATACAACAAACAATCCAAAACAAAAAAACAGCAGATTTCAGAATGATGGAATATTATGACAACTATCTCCACCACCTGTGGGACAAGGCAGACGCACTTGAACAGGAGAGGCAAAGACTCCAAGCGATTCTGGATGATGAAAAACAAAAACTGGTAAAACTGGAACAAGCGGTTAAGGTTGTCGAAAAACACAAAGAGAAGCAAAAAGACGCATACAACGAAGAACAAAAAGCAATTGAATTAAAACAGTTTTCAGAAATAGGTGTACAGCGCTTTTTTATACACTCAAGAGAAGTCGAAGAAGAACAAGAATTAGCACAACAGCTTAAGGAATTAGACGAGGCAGAACAGACAAATGAATATTGATACAACAATAAGTACCACAGCACCTTCATCAACAAATGTAAACACATCAACAAATGTAAACACAACAACAAAGACAAACTCTCAAAAATCATCAGATTTTAAACAGGAGCTGAACAGCTTATCTTCTGAAAAAACTGATAACACAGAAGAATCTCAAAAAAATGAAAGTACGCAAAAAGTAGAAGAAAAAAACGATACTAAAGCGGAATCTAAAACAGAGGAAAAAACTTCTACAACTGATGAAGAAAAGAATGAAGAAGACATTGATGATGCGCTTGACGGACTTCAAAACGTTGTTAACGAAGTCAACCAGGCCAAAAAGGACAATCCTGTCAGCCAAAAAGAGGAAATGATACAGGATAAATTAAAGGATGAGTTCTTATCTTCCGATAAATTAAATAAAAGAGAGGATAATGTTGTGATAAACAACGACATGAACATACAAGAGCCCAAGGAACAAATAATGCCGCAGATGGATTCCGGCATGAATTTTAACAGTGATGGCAGACCATTCTCAGCTTTTGTTCAGCAGAATGAACAAAAGTTATCTATGTCGGAAAAAGACCTAAAAGAAGAAAGTGAAATACTCTCTTCTATGGCTGAAAATATAGCAATGGTAAACCGCAACAATCTGGCTCAGCAGGCAAACAATGAGGACAGAAAAGTAAAAACAGTCAGCAATTCAGATGGAATAAAAAAAGTTGATGCAAAAACCAACATTACAGTTGATACAATTGCTAAATTTGATTCTGTAATAATGGATAAATCTGACGTTGATTTCTTTGCAAAACTCGTAGAAAACGGAAATGTTGATATGAATTCTGTTAAAGGAGCCGAAAAATCTTCACAGGTTTCTAAAACTCTGGCGGATTTACTTGCAAAATCAATGCAGGATAACAAACCTGTAAGAATAGATTTTGACAATAATATTTCTGTCATTATAAGAATAAGTAAAGACGGAAAAATCTCTGCGGATTTCCTCCCGAGCTCTCAAGTAGCAGAAGCCTACTTAAAAGAAAACTTACCGCTTTTGAGGCAAAAATTTGACGATAATAACATAAATTATGATGAATTAAATCAACGCCGACAAAAACAAGACGAACGCAACAACAGAAAGAAGGGCCGTGACGATGAATGATATTTACACAACCGCAATTAACACCCAAAAAGCCACTGTTCAGTGGATGGATGTTTTAGCTGAAAACATGACAAATATCTATACCCCTGGTTTTAGAGAAAACAAAGTAACCTTTAAAACATTCTTAGGCGGCGCTGTAATAGACAACAATGTCAAAAACTTAGGACAGGGTAAATCTATACCGGGAACTTCAAACGAGAATCTGTTTTTTGAAGGAACAGGATATTTTATGCTCCGTTCCCCTGATGGAAATGTCGCTTACACAAGACTCGGCGAATTCACATTTGATTCAGAAGGGGTATATAGAGCCGCAAATGGAGATACAGTTCAGGGTTATATCCTAAATGACAAAGGCGAAATTATGTCAGGGACAAAGTCTATAAGCGCCGATTTGTACGAAGAGACAGCTCTTAAAGGGGGGGCATTAAGTATCCCGACAACAAATATCAAGCTATGGATTGACCCTAACAACGGTAAATTTCTTGGTAAATATGATGAGTACGAAATAAAAAATGACGGTACAATCTATGGTAAAGCAGATGGCGGAAACCGTTCTGTGCCTTTATATAAAATTGCAACAGCAAATTTCCATAATCCAAATGGGCTTTATGAAGTAAAACAAGGTGTTTTTGTCGAGACTCCTGAGTCAGGCAAGCCGGTAATAGGAAGAGGTGAAATCCGTTCAGGCCTGTTAGAACAGGCAAATACAGATTTCAAGGCTAATATTTCTGATTATCAGCAAGCCAAAGTTCAAATGGAACTTGTTAACGCCTTGATTAAATCAAATAAAGACCTCTTACAGTCTGCGATGGAAATGGCAACACAATAACAGTTTTAGCTCCGGTAAATATTCCTATATTTACCTAACAATTAAACTCCGTTTTATAAAGGAATTAATACTCTTAATTCCTTTTATTTTTATTAAAAAGTTACCCTTCCAGAAACACCGACGAATGGTTGTTTATAATCTTCACCGGTTGTTGCATAAGCACTTAAATCTAAATTACAATTATCACATCTTCTATATAATCCGGCCTTAACAGAAGCACTCTTTTCGTCTGCAGAAAAAACAGTATTCAAACCGCTATTATGTGTATATGATGCACTCATTCCCATAATACCGTCGTCATTAAACACAGAAAGCTTATATCCATGAACAGGGTTTTTCTCTGAGTATTCAAGCTCTGCCTTATTTCTTCTCACATTATATGTTGCCTGAAGTTCGGATCTAGCAGAGCCCTGTTTATTCTGCCAGACAATACCTGAATCATCGCCCAAAAGAACTCCATAATCATTATTTCCTTTGTTGACGAGCCCTGCAACACTGAAACCTTTGAAACGATAGTTCAACCTCTTGAAAAGCCTTGACGCTTTAGTAACCTCGGGAACAGATTCATGAGTATTCGTAACATTATAAAGAGTTCCTGATTTTTTAGGTTCAAGAACGGATTCCTGATAAGTAGGAGTTGGCCCGGAAGGTTTTAATGGGGGCTTCTTTTTGTCAGGCCGAACCAGATTCTTTACAGTCTCTCCAAAGTCCTGTCCCAAATCCTTCAACTCTTCTTTTGCTGACTGACCCAAATCAGTCTTAAGAAGAGTTTTATCAACGTCGTACTCATCTGCTATATCGATAAAGTTTTCAAAAGGGTTTGGCATATTCTCTCCTTATATATATTAAGTATATATTAATAAAATAATTGCGTATTTTTTACAAAACTTAATACAAATAGGTGATGTTTTATGATTTTCTATAAAGTTTTTCAAAATTGTACCGACATAATAATTGACTTTACGGAAAAAAACATTAAACCGTATACAGAAAGGTCTACAAAACATGGCAGGAATTGTAAATTTACTATCAAGAGTTTTAACATCAAGCCCTATGGTGCAAACAACAAGCATTAGCGGTTCAAGAAGCACAAATCCTTTTGCTTCCTCTTCAGGGAATCCTTTTGTAACCCCGCAAAATGGAAATCCATTTGCTTTTTACGGCAAAAACAGACCTGTTGCCGGAGGATACTTTGCAGGATATTACAACAACCAGCCAAATATTGTCGGAAGACGACTTTTCATAGAGGTATAGACTCAAAAATATACCCGCATTATTTACCCTAAAATAGAGCTGTACAAAATTTGTACAGCTTTTTTGCTTATATTTTTAGGCGTGATACAATAATAAAAAAAGAGGAGTATTTTTAATATATGTATAAAAAGGTATTATCTTTATTACTTACAGCCATAATTCTAACATCAAACATCTCTGCAATGGCAGCAGAACAAATTGCAGCCTCCAATCAAACAATGGCAGAAGATACTGTTATTATACCTAAACGCATAGAAAACGAAATTAACAACTGTATTATACAGATATATGGAGAGAAACAATCGAAAGAAATTTATGACAGGGTTATGGAAATCGCAAGAGATGCTATTGCGAAAAGACCGGAAGCGCTCAAAAAAGATGACTTAAACAGGGCTGATGACTGGTATAAAGATGAAATCATATATATGTTCTATGTAGACCAGTTTGGAGTTGTAAGCCCGGAAAAACCAAATACATTCAGAGATACTTCCATAATGTTTGATTATCTGAAGGACTTAGGAGTTACAACGCTTTATTTACTTCCTTTTGCGGATTCTCCAATGTCCGATTCCGGTTTCGATATAAGAAACCCGCAAAACATAAGAGAAGACCTTGGCGGCAAACCGCAGTTCAAAGAATTTATTACGGAAGCTAAAAAAAATGGTTTTAAAATCAAATCAGACTTGGTTTTAAACCATATTTCAGACCAGCATGAATGGTTTCAAAGCTTTTTAAGAGGTGATATCACCAAAAAAGATTATTTTGTCGTAAAAGATAAAATGCCGGAATATCGTAAATATGTAGATGAAAAAATCGGCACGGTTGTAGAATACAAAGAAAAAAATGGTAAAATTTCAAAAAGGCGGCTTATATTCCCTGAAATTACAGACAACCACTACAGAAAAGTTACTGTGAACGGCAAGGATTACTATTTTTATCACACCTTCTACCCCTTCCAGCTTGATATGAACTGGGAAAATCCGGAAGTCCTTTATTATTGGCTTGAGACTGTAAACTACTGGACCAATATGGGGATTGATATTTTCAGGTTTGATGCTATACCGTACTTATCCAAAGAAGATGGTACAAACGCTGAAAACCTGCCTAAAACACATGCTATTATCAAGCTTATAAGCAATTATATTCAAATGACAGCCCCAAGAACAGTTATTCAGGCTGAGGCTTGTCAGTACCCGAATGATATTCTGCCGTATTTTGGGAAAGAGCGGAAATATAAAACAACCATAGATAATCAGGAAAAGGTTATTAAAAGGACTGATGAAATTCAAATTGCCTACCATTTTCCATACATGCCAGCAATATGGGCGTCATTAATAACCGGAGATAAACAGCATTTTATTAATGCTTACAAAGCAACGCCTCAAATACCTTCAACAGCAAGCTGGGGTGTTTTCTTAAGAGTTCATGACGAGCTTACGCTTGAAATGATAGATCCTCAAACTCGAGAAATCATATACAATGCACTTGTTCCCAAAGGAGCCGAGTTTAGAAAAGGGCTCGGGGTCAGCGGACGCCTTGCTAATTTCTTAGACAATGACCCTGACAGAATAGAAATGGCATTTTCGATTTTAATGTCTTTGCCGGGTATACCGATAATTTATTACGGCGACGAAGTCGGAGTTAGAAATAACTTTGAAAATGCTAAAAAGAGTGCTATGGAGAGAAGGGAAAAGCATAAAGGCAGCAAGATTAAATTGTTAAGCTATTTTGACAGCCGAGATATCAACAGAGGTGCTGTTCCTGCCAAATTATTCTATGGCTCGTCAAAAGATTACTATGAATTTAACAGCAAAGTTTATAAAAAGGTTAAAAATTTAATAGCACTAAGAAAATCATTGCCATCAATGTCAAGGGGAGACTTTACACTACTCAAAACATCTTCTCCAAGTAACTTTGCATATATAAGAAGCTATAAAGATGAAAAGATTCTTGTTATTAATAACCTATCAGAAGAAAAACTGATTGCAGAAATAACAATCCCAATGGATGTTGTCTTAAAATCAGAAGGGCATATAGACCACTTCACAAACCTTATTAACGGAGATGATGTAAAAGTTGATGTCTCTCTAACAAACAGGACAATGCACCTTAGAATAGCACCTTACGGAGCTGTATGGTTAAAGCTTGAGCCTAGGGACGCCAAATAAGTTTTTTGCTAAAATCCAGATTTAAAAACTTATTGGATTTATAGAAATTAATTGCGGATTCAACAGGCTGCAAGATAATTTCTTTACCTTTAAACAACGTCTTTATAGAATCTAAAACAGCTGTACCTATACCTTTAAATAAAGCATCACGAGCAAACATATTCTGTTCAGGGTCTACCTGCAGATAAACTAGTTCATTTCTGGTATCAGATATTTTTTTTATTTGCGCAAGAGCTAATATCTCATCAGGTAATGGAGTCTGAAAATCAGTCTTTTGTCTTGTAATCCCATAATACTGATATTTTGGAGAACCGCTTGAAGCTCTATAGTAATCCTCCTGAATATCATCAAAAATGTTTTTTGCAAACGTTTCACCGTCATCCCAACTGCGTGAAACATCCTTTATTGCATATAAATCTTTGCTGTTTGTCGGTTTAAACTCAACAAACGCCACCTTATAATCTTGGACTTTATTATTAGGCATTCTTCGTTGAACTTGGGCTGTAGATAGGTAGTTGGCTTTAAAATTTATCATATTCTATGTAAAACCTGTAAAATTATTTTTTGCCTATTAATCTTCTTTAACAGCACCGACCATTGGATTATTGATGAGATATTTCTTCCCCAGAATAAAAATTAAAATAACCGGAATAGAGCAAATACAAGAGCAGGCCATTAATTCTCCCCATAGAGTAATCTCTCTAAAAGAACTCTTAAATATAGTAAGCCCAACCGCCAGCGTACGCATAGATTCAGTGTTAGTAATAATCAATGGCCACATAAAACTGTTCCATGTTGTTACAAAAGTGAATATACTAAGAGTTGCAACCGCCGGCAGAGCACAGGGTAGTGCAACATAGAAGAATTGTTTTAACACTCCGCACCCATCCAGCTTTGCTGCGTCTTCCAAATCTTTGGAGAAATAGAGAAAATACTGCCTCATAAGAAAAACTCCGAATCCGCCAAAAATTCCGGGTACAATAAGCGCCTGATAAGAATTTACCCAGCCCAGCTTACTCATCAAATAGAATAATGGGACAATATTAACCTGAGGCGGAACCATCATAGATAGGATTATAATAAAAAACAGAACATATCTTCCCCTAAAATCGAATCTTGCAAAACCATAGCCTGCAAGTGCGGATATTAAAACCTGAAATATAGTTGTAATCAAAGCTACTATAAGACTATTCAAAAAATATTTGATGACAGGAATTGAGGCAAAAACATTTTTATATGCGCAAAAAGAAAGATTTATATTTTTATAATTTGTAAAAAATGCCTCGTCACCGCTAAGTGAAATCACAAACATTACCACAAACGGCAGCAGCATAGATATTGCGAAGATAATCAATGTAGAGTACAACCAAAACTTTCTCATAAATTTATTTTATTACACTATTAGATATTTATGAAGGTTAAACAAAAAATTTTATTTTCATGCTTTTATAGAAATGTATGCAAGTCAACAAAACTCTTGATAATGTTTTAAATTCCACACTCCTTTCCACGTCAATTTTCATTGGAAGCGGAGTTTATAAGACATATAAAGATTATAAAAATGCAGATGACAAATACAAGTCAAAATTTTTGGTAAAAGACAGTGTTGTATTGTCAGGAGCCGCATTAGGGCTTTTAGGGTACAACGCTGCCTCAAAAAAAATTCTTAGTCACAAGAATTTCAAAAATGCTACTCACGCCATAACACACTATTTAATAAATAAAGCCAAAGTAGTTGAAAAACCTGTTAAATACGTTAAGGAAATAACTCACGACCTAATATCAAGCTTTCTTCTGTGTACTTCCGGTATCCTTGGAGCACTGGGTATGGACTATTTATTATCAAAAACAGGATTTGAACAACCGGAAAACAATCCTGACGCTTATGAAAAAAGCCGTTTTGCCGCATATCTCGACAACAATATTATGAAAGATGTCGACGAAAATACTCGTGATATAATGTATTCAAGAATCACTGACATGCCTCAGATGCGGATTTTTACAACAGGAATGATAGGCACTCAGGCGATTGACTTGGCTAAGAATAAAGAATTTGATAAACGACTTAAATATACAACAGAATGCTTAATAAATGATACCCTTATTCCTATTGCCATATTATCTGTTTCCAGTGCGTTCACAAAGAATATAAAACCGATATATCGAATTCCCATAATATTTAGTTCGCTTGTCGGCGGAACAATGCTTGCAAACAAACTGCTGCAACACCGAATAAAGAATATCGATACATAGTATATACAAAGCGTATCATGTAAAGATTTATAAAAATCGTATATACACCCCCTTGCATAGTTCAAAACGTCTGGTAAAATAGAACTTAAGATATGAATATATGCAGTGTAAATCCTAATAGTTTTAAAGCAAAAATACAGTTTGAGAATAAGCAGCCCAAACCGGTTCGCCTCTTAAAAAAAAGTCAGGATTTTTGTTTAAACAGTGAGGTAAAAGCTGCAGCCTGGTTAAAAAAATCATTATTCGTATTAACGTGTTTTTCGGCAATAATAACAAAACTAATAAAGGTCAGACAGAGTATAAAATTACCATCCTAGTGTAAGCTAGTGTTAGGAGAAAGGAAGAAAGGAAAGAAGATGAAAATTAATGCTATTGGTGTAACAACATTCGGCAACAAACAGCAAATTGCAAAAAAAGCAGCTATGGCAGCAGGAGCAGGCGCTCTACTTACTGCACCTATAGTTGATAGTTTTGTAAAAGGTATTTCAAAACCTGAAAAAGCTGTAGAAGAAAATATTATCAAAGCAAATGATGACGGAAGCCCGGATGATTGGAATCCATTTGACAGCTGCTGCTAATAATTATAAGCAGATAGAAAATACAAATAAAAGAGGGCCGAGCTTTAAAAGTTCTGCCCTTTTTTCTAAAAATACAATGATTGATACTTCTTACAAGCGTATCAAAGTAGATTCTGCTGACTACATAAGATATATCTATCGTCTTGTAAAAAATTGGTGTACAAATACTGTAGAAATTAATGTAGAGACAGGAAGGCTTCAGGATATTGTTGACTCAAAAGAGGCTTGCATTTTTATAATGAATCATACAAAAAATCAGCTTCAAGATTTTAATGCAGCAAAATTTTTTAACACGCTTTTATATAGGGAGTATATTTATCATGATATGGCCAAGACCTGTCCGAGAAGTAAAGTTTTAACCAATAAAGACATACTTGAACACCAGAAAGACGGAGGGGAAAAGTACAGATGGATGGGACTGGTTCCTATTAACGCAGGAATATTCGGTAAAGACCGCGCAGAAAATGCGGTAACACTAAAAAATTTAATCAATGAACTTGCAAATTCCAAAATAAATCTTTTTATGTTTCCTGAGGGCGCACTAGGGATATTTACAGCATTGCCCTTAAAATACAAATTCCAGCCGGGCGTTTCCAGTATAGTAAAAAAAGTGTTGGATATAAAAGAAAAAATTAAAGTTATACCTCTTGGCTTTGCTCACAACAAAAAAGAATCAGCAATCCATATTGGAGAACCTGTTTACTTTAAAAAGAACTCAGAAGGCTATAAAGCCAGCCGCGGCAATGCAGATTCCTCATTTTTTGCGCCGGAACTTGGAGAACTTTATAAAGATAAGGAAGAAATCTTGCTTACTGAAAATGGCAAAGCTGTACATGGTAGAGAAAGCATACCATATATTTCAGGAATATTAACAGAGAATCTTTCTGCTTGTTCAAAAGAAGCAAAATCAGATTTATTAAAAGCCGACAAAAGGATTTATATAATATGAAGATAAGTTCTCGTCTGGCATCATTTAAATATCGCCTAGCGTATAAAACTCTTTTATACATAAACAAAAATAATTCTCGCACGGAAGCTTACAAAAGTGAGGGGCTTAAACTTCTGGCAGGGAAAGTTGCAAAACTTCCCGAAAATATCGCATTCAAACCCTCTTTTACGCAAAAATCAAGCTGTATCAAAGCCTTTGATAAACTCTATATATTTATTTCAAAATCTAACCTCAAAAAACCTAAGTCGGAGCGGTATGATTCACTTTTTCATGAAGTCGGTCATTGGCTGCACTTTCAGGACATGCCTTCGCTAAGCGAAAGAAAAGTTATTTGGCAGAGGGTAAATCTGGACAAGATTTGTAATGATGTTTCGCAAAGAGCAGCCTATGACAGTAAGGAATTTGTTGCCGAAGTCTTTAAATGGCTTGTTAAAGGCAAAATATTTGACGAATACATAATGAATTTATATAAAAAACTAAAGGGGCCGGAAGTTAAATAAAAAATTTATGCTGGAAAAGATTTTTTCTGTGTGATATTATGGACGAAATATCGAGGGGAAAGAGAATGAATACAGCCGATTATTTGATAAAAAAACTTGAGGAGCTTGGAGTTAATGACTTTTTCGGACTACCCGGCGACTATAATTTCAATCTATTATACGCAGTTGAAAATAACCCCAACACAAACTGGATAGGATGCACAAACGAGCTTAATGCAGGATACGCAGCCGATGGTTATGCCAGAATGCGCGGATTTGGAGCTATTATAACCACATACGGTGTCGGCGAGCTTAGTGCTATTAACGCGATTGCCGGAGCGTATTCGGAGAATATCCCTGTAATAAGCATTGTCGGAGTACCTTCTACCAATTGTATTGAAGATAAGACAATGGTACACCATAATTTTCAAGAAGTTGATTATTACAAGTTTGCAGAAGCTCATAAGCCTGTAGTTGCAACAACGGCTTATCTTACAAGAGACAACGCAAAGCTTGAAATAGATAGAGTTCTAAAAGTTTTCGTAAAAGAAAGAAAACCTGTTTATATTGCAATCCCAATAGATATTGCCAAAATGGAAATCTCTGACAGAGAAGTTTCTTATGGCTGGAACAGTGATGAAGAAGTCTTGAAGGCGGTATCAACCAAAATAGTTGAAAAGATTAATAAATCACAGAGACCTGTAATTCTCGGCGATTCTCTGGTAAAAAGATTTGACGCAAAGATTGAATACAAAGAATTTGTTGAGAAATCACAAATTCCTGTAACCAACTTCCTTATGGGAACCAACCTCATTGATATGGATTATGAAAAATATCTTGGAGGATATTACTCTAAATATAGAAATCCGCAGGCTCAAAAAGCACTGGAAGAAACAGACTGCCTAATTGCCGTAGGTCCGGTATACAGTGATTTGAACGCATTTGGTTTTAATCTTCCGTACAAAATAAATAATCATATTGCAATATACGGAACTTGTACCTACGTAGACGGAATAAAGTTTGATAACATCAAAATGAGTGATGTCTTAGAAGAAGTCACCAAACACATTTCACCGAAAGAAATCTATATCGAAAAAGGGAAAATCGGCTACGAACATATTCCGGCAGATACAGGAGAACTCACATCAAACTATATTTACCCGCGTTTGCAGGAATTTATAAAAGAAAATGATATTGTGATTGCAGAAACAGGTATAATACCATACGGAGTATGCCAGATAAAATTCCCTCACAATGTTGACTTACAAACCCAAACTTTATGGGGCTCAATCGGCTGGGCAACACCGGCAGCTCTCGGGGTATGTATTGCAAAACCGAAATCCAGAGTAATTCTTATTACAGGCGAGGGGTCACACCAGCTCACGGCGATGGAAGTCGGGAATATGCTAAGGCGCGGTCTAAAACCAATTATAATTGTTTTGAATAATCAAGGTTATACTGTCGAGAGGGTGCTTTCTGACAATCCTTATGACAAGTTTAATGAAATTATGCAGATGAATTATTCAAAATTTGCCAGAGTGTTTGACGGAGATATCTGGTCAACAAAAGTAACTACCTCAGAAGACTTTGATAAAGCTCTTAAAGTCACTCAAATCATGAACAAAATGTGCTACATTGAAATTTGCACAGGCGAGATGGATATGCCAAAACTAACAGAAGATGTTATCTCAAACCTGCGTAATAGGAATAAAACTGTGCCCGAACACTATTGCACACCTCCAATAGAGCAGGAAGAGAGAGATTCTAAAGTCAATTTTGAAACAACTGTCCACAAAGGGTTTGATTTATGAACAAAAAACTATACGTAATCTCAGGTTCCTCCGGTGTCGGGAAAGGTACAGTCATAAAAGAATTTTTAAAAAAGCATCCGGACTTCAAACTCTCCATATCTTGCACAACTCGTCAAAAAAGGGCTGGGGAAGAGCATGGCGTAAACTACTTTTATCTTACCAAGGATGAATTTGATTCTTGCATAAAAAATAATGAATTTTTAGAATGGGCTGAATTTTCAGGCAATCATTACGGCACGAAAAAAGATTTTGTTGAGAAGTGCCTAAAAAATGGAGAAAATTTAATCCTGGAAATTGATACCAAAGGCGCCCTAAACGTCAAATCCCTAATGCCTGATGCAGTATTAATATTCATAGCCCCACCTTCAATAGAAGAGTTGGAAGCCCGCCTTAGAGGCCGCCATACTGAAGATGAAGAGGCTATACAAAAAAGGCTTGCGTCCATAAAAGCTGAAATCAAGAACTCTGAAAAATTTGACTACAAGATAATAAATGACACTGTTGAAAATGCAGTAAAATCGCTCGAAAAGATTATTAATCCATAGATTAACCTTGTCAAATTGTAAATTTTTGTAAAATTTTTGTTTCATGATGTACCATGAAACGAAAATTTATAGTAGCATGCCATGTATCAACTATCCCCAAATCTCCTCCCAAAATTATTAGAGAAAATACTTATACTGACTCAAAATGGGTCAGTTTTTATTTTGTATAATCTCTGGGAAGGAATAAGGGACAAAACTAGCTTAAGAGTTCTGTCAAGATAGTTGCGTTTTTTTCTGCTTGAAGATTATTGGAAATTTTATTACGTTTAATATAAACTCTGAGAGCTTCTCTGATTAATTCGCTTCTTGTGCGTTGTTCAGAATTGGCTATGCTGTCTACTCTGCTTAGAAAATCATTTGACATTGAAATCAATACTCTTGCCATAGTCCCTCCATATCTTCCCCATTATACCATATAAATGAATTATCACAAGAGTATATCTGTTTTATATTAACAATGTAACAAATTATTAAGCAATTGTAACAAAAAAAGTCAATTTTTCTCTACAGTAATACTTTATATATATAAGAGAAAAATAACGAGGATAAATTTATGGGTCAGCCATTCTATTTTTCAAGTATAAATCATTCAATGACAAGCCAGAATCCGTTGGATTCATTAAATTTATTCTGGAATCAGCAGATGGAATACAATAATGCAAAATCTCTTGTATATATGACACCGACCTTTGATTTCAGTTCTACATGGCGTTTTCCGGAATTTTCAACTTTCGGTAACCAACTTTTGAATCCAATGCTTGCTATTCAGCAGACAATGCAAAATTGGCAAAATAATAACTGGGGTAATTTTGGCAATTTTGGTAATTTCGGCAACTTTGGAAATTGGAATTGGAATTTTACTCCGTGGCAGAATCCGAACAACGAAGATACTACCAAGAAAACTGACGCAGAAAAAGCTGCAGAAAAGAAAATGCAGAGAGAATACAATGATTTAAAAGCACTTATAAATGAATACAAAAATATCGCACAAGCTAATAAATCCCTCAATCCTGATTTATTAGACAAAATCGAGGTTGCTTTGTCTAAATCTGGAAAGATTGAAGAGAAACTTGATTCATTGAAGAGTGTTTATAATGATATCAGCAAATCATCGCTGAGAAAAGCATTAACTTCACTTTCTTCAAAAGATTTCAATCTAAAAGAAAGACTGGAGAAAGCCGGATATAATTTTGGTGACAAAGATTACAGCTACAAAAACTCTAAAGATACTGATTTGAATTCTATGCTTGATAGAATTCATAGCGAAATAGCAGGACTTTCTAGTAAAAATCCAAACAGCTTAAAAGAATTCAAAGGGTTGATTGAGCCTATGGTTACAGAAGGTAACAATGACATTTTGAGAGTTATAAGCTATTGGAACGACA
This sequence comes from Candidatus Gastranaerophilales bacterium, assembly GCA_944323495.1. The sequence continues at coordinate 1,556 of CALUSZ010000185.1, read as the reverse complement.
AATATGGTCTGACAGGTGATAACAAAGACAGCAAAGATGAAGGATGTATTATCCGCTTTATGATTAAAAAGATGAACGATGTGGATAGTAATGCACAAGCTGATATTCAAAGCTCTGTCAATAAACTTGTTGATGCATTAACATCCAAAGCTAACTATATTAAAGATAGTGGTGAAGCTTTTGATGAAGATACTCTGAGCGCACTTGGTGCCCAGATAACAAATGTTAATAAAGCAAAAGAAGCCGCTACAAAGAATTCGACAAGTAAAGCTTTAGAAGACCTTGCAAAAGAATTCGAAAAACTCTATGTAATGCTTAGAAGAATGGAGGCATTACAGATTAACAAAGAAATCAACAATAAATACAGCTTCTTAAATAATATTTCAAATACCGATACTGATATTATTGATGAAGATATTATTGTAAAAGATACAGAAGCAGACCTTAAAAAGGAAGGACTTGAAGATGTTGACACATCTGTATATCAGGTTCCACCCAAAACAGCTCAGGAAGAAGTTAATGACTTAGTCAAAGAGGGTACTTTGACAAAAGCAAAAGATGCAAAAGATAATGAAACAGAGCTGGAAGGCTATTATCAAGACTACAAAGGAACATTCTACACAATAAGAGACGGCAAAATCATCAGATTAGACGACGTAAAAGAAATAGACAGTAATGGTACTTGCAAAATGCAAGATAACACAGAGAAACAAATCTCCGATGTAAAAGGCACAGAAGTCACAAAAGATGATATCCCGGTAAAAGAAGAAGAAAAGCCCTCCGGTTCTGATAACACCTCGGCTACAGGAAAAGATCTTTTCAGTACAATGAATGCGGCTGCAAAGATATATTATGACAACGCGAAAGAGTGGCTGGAGAACGATGATGCTTCACCGAACACATTAGGAAGAATGTTTGCAGATGCAATTTGCCAAGGAACTGATGCTGATGAGTTCGCCCTAATGCAAGGGTATATCAGAATTATTGATAAAAATAATGTTACCGATTTCATAAAAGGCTACTATGATAGCTATGACGGAATTGCTAACGGTTTCTTTGAACAAATTGCATCGGAAAACGAGAGTTCACGATTAACAAATCAAGAAGTTGTACATGTACTTCAAGCTTTAGTCGAGTACTTTAAAGACGAGAACCTTGAAGGTCAAGATGAAAAAGATTTTCAAACAATACGAAAAGCCTATATTGATTACAAAACGAAATCTGAATTATATCCATTAGAGAAATTTTCTAATCCATCTTCTGGTTGGGCAAGATTTTGGGGATATGATAAATTAGATAGATTGGATGATGCTATTGAAAGACTTTTGAAAACAGGTGATGCAGAGTAAGTCTAATAAGATGTAAGATTGGTATTTAAAAAAATCGGCCGGAGCCACCCTCCGGCTTTTTTATTATCCACTCCTACCCTTTGAGACGTTCGAATCGTGAACACAAGCAACAAAAAAAGAAGCCATACGGCTTCTTTTCTTAAATGGTCGGGATGACACGAGTGCTACGCACGTAGACAAACCTGTCGGCAGACATTGATTATTTTC
>CALUSZ010000184.1 GCA_944323495.1 Candidatus Gastranaerophilales bacterium | reverse complement strand
CGGCAATTTCTTGCTCAAATAGTAGTTCTTGATTGACTTGTTTTTCTTGAATATTAATTGTTGGCGAAATACCTGTTATTTGACCGATGCCTTTTGCGGGTATTAATAAGTTTTGCGAAACCAGAAGACAAATGGCTATACCTATGCCTGCTGCGCTTGTTGCGGCCTTTTCGAACTGGGGTCTATGTACTAATATCGTATCCATTGCTCTCACCTATTGAATAAAGTAACAGATACCTTTTTTATTAAGGAGTGGTGTGGGGCTATAACACTCCGCGTGGGGTTGGGGTAAATATATTGGGCTTTTATTCAAGGCTACCAGTTCAAATATTTGAAGAGGAAGGCTTAGAGTTTGCGCTGCAAGCTGAAAGCTTGTTTTACCGTCTGCCACGTGCCGAAATTTTCCGGCTTTTTTAATTGTCACATCCGAAAATTTCACTCTTCAGATTACGCGTTGAGAACTTATTAAATCCTCTACTATTATTATACCATACACTTAATCTATTCTCAAGAGGGTTGTATGTCAAATTTGGTAATACTTTAGGATGATTTTTAAAAGTGGTAAAAATACACTTAATCTGATTTTTAATATTTTTGATATAATATAAAAATGAGTTTGATATCAATTTTAAAAAGAAAAAATAGAAAAACACTTTTTACTACACCCAGCCACAACGCTAATGTGTGTATTTTTCATAAATTCTACCAGTGGTATAAGGCTGACATCTCGGAAGTAGATGCTTATAATCCGCAAGAGGCTTTAGAAAGGGCGGAAAAAAAGGCTGCCAATATTTATGGAGTTAAGTCAACTCACTTTCTTACAAATGGTTCAACAAGCGGAATTATTGCTTCAATCTTAGCCTCCTGCAGGCAAGGTGACAGGATTTTAATATGGGAGCATTCTCATCCCTGTCATAAAAACGGTGCAAAACTCGCCGGGGCTCAAATTGTTGAATATTCACTCCCTTTTAATGAAGAATGGGGAATTTATGAGAAAATGGAGCCAGCGCATTTAAAAAAATTAATCAGCGAACATTCTCCGCAAGCTGTTGTTATAACGTCTCCAAGCTATGAGGGGATTGTATCTGATATCCCCAAAATCAGCCGAATTTGCAAAGAAGCCGGGGTTGTATTAATTGTAGATGAGGCTCACGGCGCGCTGTATCCGTTTAGTCCAAATCTGCCGGAAAGTGCTGTTAAGTATGCAAATTTTACGGTTCAGTCATTACATAAGACCGCAGGGGGTATTAATCCGACAGCATTGCTTCATTGTAACAGTGAATTAGATATCCAAGCTGCATTAAAACTTATTACAACAACCTCACCTTCTTATCCTATGCTGGCAACAATTGAGGCGAATATTAATTATCTTAACTCACAAAAAGGCAGAAAGAAAATCGAAGAATTGATCTGTATGCTGAAAGAATTAAGGACAAAGTTCAACAATATTGAATTTTTCGGTGATGATATAACAAAAATATTAATAAAAAAAGAAGGATTATCAGGATATGAACTATCCGAAATCCTCTTCGAAAAATTTGATATAGAAGATGAGCGTACAAATGAAAAATCAACTCTTCTTCTAACCGGTATCGGCACCGACAAAAGAATGCTTATGAAGCTTGAAAAATTGAGAGGGCTTTAACCCTCTCTCTTTATAAGTTTATTTACCTGTCACATTTATAAACGGAACGGAATTGCCGAGCATATATTGAGGCATCTTGCCATCCCATTTTTGTACTGCTTCATACTGAACAAGAGATTTATTCTGACTTAGGGCTCTTGCTCGTATTGCCATGGATTTTGCTTCAGCTTCTGCTGCAATAACTTTTTGTTTTGCTTCTTCTTCAACCTGAACTGTCTTGTTTTTAGCCTTTAAAGCTTCTTGTTCTGCTGTAACCTTGCTTTCAATTGCGCGTTCAAAAACGTCTGAATAATTAATTTCAGTCATCTGGAAATCGGTTACGTTTATATAATTATCTGTAAGTTGAGATTGCAGTTTAAATAGGATGTCACCGGTTGCTTTTTCTCTGTTTGCAATCAAATCCTGCGCATTCCATTTCCCGATAATATCTTTGATTGTACCTTCTACAACAGGGGTTAGGATTGTACTTACATAATCCGTACCAACTTCTTGAAACAGTTTATTAACCTTATCAGGCTGGACATTATAGTTTATTACGTATGTAATTCTAGCCTGTTGAATATCTTTTGTGTAGACGGAGGTGGTTAATGTATTTCTTTGAGTCTTAACATCCATTGTTCTGAATTTTTGGATAAATGGAAAGATTAAATGTAATCCTTCTCCATAGCTTTCGGGTTCAACTTCACCAAGTCTTATTTTTATACCTCTCTCTCCCGGGCCTACCATTACAAATGGGTTGCACATAATAATGAAACACACCAAGAGACACAGCACAAGTACTGGCATACCGAATAACTTTTTGTCCATAAAATTCCTTTCTTTAACTAACTATTTCAAACCAATAAGCGCAAGAGCGATATAAAGAGCTGCTACAAGAAATACGAATGCCCCGAATAATATAAGCATCTGTTTACCGTATTTTTGGTAAAGGTTTTCTCCTAATATGTAGCACAATGTTATAATACAAAGGTTGACTAAGATTATTAGCGATAAAAATAATAGTAAAACTCTTACAACCATTAAAACCCTCTTTCAATTTTTATTATAGATTATAATTTACTTCTTGCTATCATTTATAAAGCGTATTTTATGATAAAATGGTCTTATGAAGAGACTTTGCGTTTTTGCACACTGGGATAAAGATAATTTTGCGGATGACTATGTGTTGTATTATTTAAACAGCTTGAAAGATATCTGCTCTACAATTATTTTTGTATCCGACTGTGAAAGGCTTAGTAATATTGAAGATGTTTCAAAAATTGTAGACTATACTATAGTTGAGAAGCATAATGAATACGATTTCGGTTCCTATAAAAGAGGTTTTTTATTTGCAAAAGAGAATAACCTCGAATTTGACGAACTTTTGTTTGTTAATGACTCTTGCTATGGACCGTTTTACCCTCTGAAGTCCATATTTGATAAAATGTCAAAGAAAAAATGTGATTATTGGGGGCTGAGTCGTAACAATTATGGCTTAAAGAAAGATAAAAGGTGTTATATACCTGTAAGGTCACCGCATGTACAAAGTTATTTTATTTTATTTAAACCAGAAGTATTTAATAGCACAGTGTTTGAGGAGTTTATAAAAGGTATTACTCACGAAAAAGATAAAGAGTTGATAATTAATAAGTACGAAATTGGTTTAAGTCATCTTCTAGAGACAAGCGGATTTAAAAGCGCTGTGTATATCAACAGATATTCACATACAGATAATTGTTTGCAATACAAATGGAAAAAGCTTATAAAAAAATATCATTTTCCTTTTTTGAAGACAAATATTCCTAAAAATGGAATTTATATGATTGGAGAAATTAAAGATTGGGACGAGACCATAGCTTCTATGTCAGACTATCCTGTAGAAATGATATATAAAAATGCTGACAGATTAAAACAGACAGAAGATGATAGACTTTCTAAGATGAATTTTTATAGGAAAATCAGATTTAGGATTCTTAATAATACCCCTGTTGAATTTAAGAGGTATGTTATTTTCATGGAAAAGGCTCTGTTCTCATTTTTTAACTTCTTTTGTTTCAATAAACTTAAGAAGTTCTGATACGCATTTTCCCCAAGAGAAATTCCGGGCTCTTATAAGACCTCGTTCCCTGCAGATTTCTCTGTAGAAATTATCATAATACATTTTCTCATAAGCCTCAATGAGCTCTTCATCAGAATCAGGGCTGACTTTTATTCCGGCATCTCCAATAACTTCCGGGAGCGATGATACATTGGATGTGATAACAGGGCATCCGCACTTCATTGCTTCAAGGAGCGGAAGCCCAAAACCCTCATACAAGGATGGGTAAACAAACATCATAGCATTTGTGTACCAAGCTGCTAACTCTTCGTCTTTTATATATCCTGTTAAAAGAATCTTGGATTTGTCAAACTCATTGAT
>CALUSZ010000183.1 GCA_944323495.1 Candidatus Gastranaerophilales bacterium | reverse complement strand
TATACTGCCAGCAGCACAAATTTGGATTGATATGGCAAAAGATAGAAATGTAAGTTCTCACGAGTATAATGAAAAAAAGGTCGCAATTATTTTAGATAGAATAGGCTCAATTTATTTTGAAGAGCTTGCAAGATTTCATTCTTGGTTAGGAGAGATTCATGAGTAATGAGTTTGGGCTTCCGGAAAGAACTATGAACGAACTTTTGGATTATTTTAGATCCAAGCCGGAAATTGAAAAAGTTGTAATCTACGGCTCTCGTGCAAAGGGGACATATCATACCGGCTCAGACATTGATTTTGCAATCTGGTCTGACAAAGAGACCCTCTCGGGTATTGCATTAGATCTTGATGATTTGCCAACGCCTTATATGTTTGATGTTACAAATTACAAAACACTTACGCATGAGGGTATGAAAAACAGCATAGATAGAGATGGTAAGATTTTTTATTTAAGAGAGAATTAACACTCTTTTCTTTACAATTTCCCTTAACTGCTGTATCATTTCTATATGGGAGATAAAGTATGAAAGAACAGTTGGAAAATATTTATAATTCTGCTAAATCTGATATTGAAAAAGCACAATCTATTCATGATATTGATGAAATCAGATTAAAGTATTTGAGCAGAAAAGGTGAATTTAATTCTATAAAAAAAGGTTTGAAAGATTTATCCGATGAAGATAAAAGAACAGTTGGAGCTCTGGCAAACAAAATTACTCAGGATTTAGAAGAAATGCTTAGAGAAAAACACGATATCTTTTATCAAAAAGAACTGAATGAAAAGCTCCAAAAAGATAGAATTGATATAACTTTGGACGGGAAATATTTTCATCAGGGAAGGATTCACCCGCTTACAGAAACGACAAACGAGATTGTATCTATTTTCCAGAATCTAGGTTTTTCTGTTGTAGCACCGGAGCTTTCTCCTGAAGTTGAGACAGAATATTACAATTTTGATATGTTAAATGTTCCTAAAGAACATCCGGCAAGAGATGTTCAGGATACTTTTTATGTAAAAGATATGCCTGGTGTGATATTAAGAAGCCAGACTTCCGGTGCGCAAATTCACGCGATGGAAAACCAGAAACCGCCTATTAAAATTATTTCACCGGGAAGAGTTTACAGAAATGAAAATATTAATGCAAGAAAAAATAACTTCTTTCACCAGATAGAAGGTTTGTATATTGATAAAGACATAACCTTTGGCGACTTGAAGGGCGTTTTAAATGAATTTATAAGACTGTATTTCGGCTCTTCACGTCCGACAAGATTTAGGAGCAGCTTCTTCCCGTTTACGGAACCTTCAGCAGAAGTTGATGTTCAATGTATTATGTGTCAGGGGAAAGGCTGCAAAATATGTTCAGGAACCGGTTGGCTTGAAATTCTTGGCTCCGGTATGGTTGATGTTAATGTTCTTAAAGGCGTAGGAATCGATCCTGATGTTTATTCAGGTTTCGCATTCGGTATGGGCGTAGAAAGGCTTGCTATGCTAAAATATGCAATTGATGATATCAGATTATTCTTCAATAATGATAAGAGATTTTTAGAACAATTTTAACTGAAGGAGAAAAACTTTCTATGAAAAAGTTTATCGGATTAATTGCGTTGTTATTAATGTTTAATGTTCCGTTTTGCTTTGCTGCAGACAGTTATCTTTTAAATCCGGATACTGTAATGCGTGAACAGGATTTGGTAAGCAAAGTCGGATTCAGAATACTTAATGCTAACGGGATTGAAACGAGAGCTGTATTTTTTCTGGATAACTCAAAAACAGTAAATGCATATTGCCATAATCAAAGCCGCGAAATTGTAATTTACAGAGGAATGTTTTCTCTTTTGAGAAACGAAAGTGAACTCGCAGCAGTTTTAAGCCACGAAATATCACACAGCGTTGATAGTTATAATGGTATATTCAGAGGTGCTGTCTCAACTATAAATTATGTACTTTCACCTAAAAAATATGAATACAAGGCCGATAAAAGAGCAATTGATTATATGGTAAATGCCGGATACAATCCTGTTGCGATGATTGTTGTTATGAATAAGATTTTCCCGCAATACAGATTTGATTGGTGTTCAACCCACCCGCTTACTACCAGAAGAATGATGGAAGTATATGAATATATCTACAAAAAATATCCGGAATACCTTGCTCATAATGAGTACAAAAATGATATTTATTACCAGAACTTCTTGTTAACTTCAAAAGAAAACCGAGAAAAATTTCAAGAAAAGGTTAAAACAAACTCTAATAAAAAAATACGTTATAAATAAATATGAAAAAATTTGGGGCTTTAATTATATCGTTATTTATACTGACTAATCCGATATATGCAATTATCAATGATGATTTTGCAGAAAAGACTTTGGACAGCAGTTTAAAAATACGTGAATATAAGCCCAGAATTATTATTGACGATTTTGCAGAATCCAATAAAGGCCACTCTGCACCGCGCAGATCAGTTGTAATAACAGAGGTTTTGCCTGATATCAAAGCGCGTCCGCACCGAAAGAAATATATTATAACAGAAGGTCTTAAAACTCCGCTTCAAATCAGGATTTTAGAGAATTTATCTTCGAAATCAAAACCGGAAGAAGGCTCTAGAGTTATTTTTGAAACTGTAAACAAGATAAAATACAAAAATAAAATTTTTCCGGCAGGTACAAAGGTCGTTGCATATGTAGAAACTGTATCACCGAATTTTACCCAAGGTGTTCCTGCGGATATGGTTATTGGGAATTTTTCTATTGATAACATACCCCTCTATGGAGAAATTTCTAAAACCGGAGCAAACAGGAGCTTGTGGTTAAAGCCTGTCTCTTATGTTACCTCTTTCTTTTTTGGAGCGGGTTTTGTATTAATGTTAATAAGAGGGGGCCATGCAAGGATTACACCAAATGAAACATTTACCGTTTATTTTTAAATAGTTCTTTTTCCAGCCTTTGAGCAGTCTTTGTCTTAGCTAAACCTCCTAAAGAGGTTTCTTTCAGAAGCGGAGACATTAACTGACCGGTAATCTTTAATGTATCAACAATTTCGTCCATTGGAATTTTGCTTTCAACCCCACAGAGAGCGAGTTCTGCCCCTGTTACCGCATGTATTGCAAGAAAAGCATTTCTTTTTATACAAGGTACTTCAACCAACCCGCAAACAGGATCACAAGTAAGCCCAAGAATGTTTTTGAGCGCCAGAGCGGCTGCATTAATAATTTCCTTAAAATTCCCGCCAAGCATTTGGGCTAATGCTGCCGCCCCCATTGCCGAAGCGACTCCGCATTCGGCCTGACAGCCCGCTACAGCACCAGCCAGGTGTACCTTGTTAGATATTATAAGCCCTACAATACCGGCTGTTAACAGGGCATTTATTTGCTCTGACTCCGGAATATTCTTTTCTTCTGATACAGCTATCAGCACTGCCGGTATAATACCACAAGAGCCGGCAGTTGGGCAGGCAACAATTCTTCCCATTCTTAAATTTTCTTCTACAGTTGCAAGAGCGTACTCGGTAATTTTTTCAAAAGTTTTGCCAAATAAAGCTCCGTGCTTCTTAAATCCCTCAAGAAGTTTTGCGCAGTCATCGCCGCACCAATTGCTGATAGATTTTTCTGTAGACTTAAGACCGTTTTTTACAGCCTCCTTCATTGCAAGCAAATCTTCAAGCACCTTTAGACGTACTACATCAATCTCCACTTCTTGCAATACAGACTCTTCTTCCTCTGCTATTTCATATATTGCTTTATTTTTCGAAATACATTTTTCTTCCAAATCTGAAAATGATAAAATTGCCATTATTTTAACTTCCTAATATTTGTCACAAAATATACATCATTAATATTTTGAACTTTTTCTATAACATCATCCCCCACCGGAATATCAAGTGCTACATACATTGATGCATTACCGCCCTTAGAGCTTCTGTCACAGTGCAGGGAGGCTATATTAACCTTTTGTTTTTGAATAATATCACTGACCATTGAAATCATCCCCGGCTTATCCTTATACATTAAAAGAAGAGTATCATAAGAGCCGTCAATATTTACACAAAACCCGTTAATACTGTTTATTCTTATTTCTCCAGCTCCTACTGAATCCCCGGATACGGTCATTTTATCATCAAATGTAATATCAACTGAATTTGGATGTCTTGAAATATCCTCTCTATAGTCATAAGAATATTCAACTCCTTCTACTATATCAAAAATGTTTTTTATACTTGAATCATCAACAGAATACCCTAAAACACCCGCTAAAAGCCCTTTATCCGTTCCATGTCCAAAACCGGTTGTAGCAAACGAATTATATAATACAAACTTAACCTTTTCAAATTTGCTTTTGTAAATATTTCTCGCCATAAGCCCTAATCTTACAGCACCTGCTGTATGAGAACTAGAAGGTCCGACCATTATTGGAGAAATGACAGAAAAAATTGACTTTTGTTCCATCTTTAATAATCTTCCTCGTCATCTTTTCCAGCATTTATATAGCCTTCCATTATGCTATATAATGAGCTTTGCCAATCGCTGTTTTTTTCCAGAAAAAAATCTGCCCCGCGAGCCTTACATTGCTGTTCAATTTCCCTTCGCGGAGACGCAGTTATAACTCCAATAATAGTTTTTATTCCGGCAGCAGCTGCCATCTTTTTTAGTTCTGTAAGCAAAATAAAACCTTCACGCTCTGTAGGAATAAATAAGTCCATTACAACATATTCGTATTTACGTTTTTTAAATTTACTTACAGCATCATAAATTTCCTGAGAACAGTCAACATCATAATCAAACTGAGATAATAAAACTTTCAACTGGTATGTTATTACCCCTAAATCATCCACTATCAAAATAGCAGGTCCTTTAGGTTCATCCTCTTCTACGGGCATAATGCCCAAAGCCTTACTTGCAATAGGTTTTTTAGCATTATTATTTAATTCTTTTAATGTATCAACAATATTAATAAGCTGTTTTTTTAAATCTATTAATTCTACATTCTGAGGAGGTTTGGAATTAGTTATGTTATAAAATAACTCAATAAACTCATTATCAATATCAATGCTGGGCATATACTCTCCTATTGCTTAACATACGCTGATTATATCATATTTTCGGCAAAAAAGTAAGTCCTTCAATCGAAGGAGAAATCCTTTGTTTAGATTATTCAGGTCTAAATAATTTTGGAGTATAATTTTTGTATGAAAAGAATATTATCTATTATCATTTTATTAATGTTTTTAACCCCCGCCGGCTTTGCGGAAGAAAGAACACCCGTATTCAATCTCGGAATATTTCAAAATGATACAAGAGAAATAAAATCGCTCTTAAACGCACAGGTTAGGTATGCAAATAAAACCAATTTTGAAAAATTCATTGCAACTTATGACAAGGATTATAAAAATGCAGATGGATTTAACCTTGAAACTTATGCTACATTGGTTAAAGACATTTGGAAAACTTATGACAAAATCAGATATGAAATAAAAATTAAAGATATAGCAGTGAACGACGATTGCGCGACTGTTAAGGTAGAAGAATTTTCATATGCAGATATACCGGTGTCTGAAAAAATGGACGGAGTATTAAAAAGCGAAGCTGACAGTATTTATTATTTAAAGAAAATTGACGGAAAATGGAAAGTTGCTTCAGATTCTGTGATTACAGAAAATACTTCAATGCTTTATGGAGAAGCCATTGGTTTGGATATAAAGCTTACTGCCCCGGCAGAAATTCCTGCGAATACAGAATACACCGCATCTTTAGAGTTCACACCTCCGGAAGACACTATTGCAATAGCTTCTATTGCCAGCGATAAAGTAGAATACCCGCAAAAACAAGCAAAAGAAGTTTTTAGAAAGCTTCCTGACGACAATATTTTAGAAAGATTATTTATATCAAATTCTGATAATGTAAATGAGTATATTGTTGCATCAATAGGCTTAACAAAAGCGGATATATCGGATTTGAGCATAAAATTAAGTCTAACCGGATTCGGATATCAAATAACAAGGGTTAATGTAATACCTAAGAAGATCGAGGAGAATAATGTCAAAGAAAAGTAAAATATTGTACTTTTTGATATCAAGCATTTTTTTTATAATCTTTGACAGTTATTTTTCAAATATTGTACTTGAAAACATACAGAATCTTCCTGAAAATCCGATTTTTGATTTAATTTTTGTACAAAACACAGGTGCTGCATTCAGCATACTCCAAAATTCCAAAATATTTCTTATAGGATTTTCTGTTTTTGCGCTTATTGCTATTGCTTTTTATTTAATCAAAAATATAAAAAGCACATCGGCTATTGCAGTTTTTTGGACATCACTACTTATGGCGGGGATATTTTGCAATACTTACGAACGAATTACATATGGTTTTGTGAGAGATTTTTTTAAATTAAATTTTGTAAACTTTCCGGTCTTTAACATCTCTGATATTTTTATAAATGTCAGTGTTTTTGCTATAGTTGTTATTATTATAAAAAATGAGATTATTAATAGACGACTTAACAGAAGAAAAAAGAATTGATACTTATCTTGCAGAATATATGCAAGACTATTCGCGTTCAAAAATCCAGAATGAAATAAAAAACGGGCGGGTTTTAATAAATTCTAAGAATGTTAAACCTTCATATATTATAAAATCCGGAGATATAATTGACATTTCCGAAGGGGATTTGTCTCCCGAAATTTTACCCGAAAATATCCCGCTTGATATAGTTTGGGAAGATGAGAATATGCTTGTAGTAAATAAGCCGTCAGGTATGCTCACACACCCAACAACTATTGAACAAAGCGGAACTCTGGTTAATGCTCTTTTATTCCGCTATGGAGATGGACTTTCTGATATTAATGGTGAATTCAGAAGGGGAATCCTCCATCGGCTGGACAGAAACACTTCCGGACTTTTAATGATTGCTAAAAATAATAATACACATGAATATTTAGTTGAAAAAATGAAGGCCGGCGAAATTATAAAAAAATATCTGGCTATAGTTAAGGGAAATATAGAAGAAGACGAATTTACAATAAATAAGCCGATTGGCCGCAGCATAAATCAACCGCATAAAATGGCTGTTACAGAAAATGGAAAAGAAAGTATATCAATAGTGAAGGTTCTTGAACGATTTAAGGATGCATCACTTGTTGAAATACAGCTTATTACAGGAAGAACACACCAAATACGCGTTCATATGTCAAGTATCGGACATCCTGTATATAATGATACTCTATACGGCTTTGGCAAAATGAAAATCAAAACGGATGAACAGGTTCTGCAGTCTTATAAACTGGAATTTCCACATCCATATGACGGTGATAGAATTTCTTTAAAAATCAATCGAGACGAAAAAATAGAGAAAGTTTTAAAATTTTTGCGAGATTAAATAATACTTCTTTTTAATCTTTCTGATCTATTTTCACTCAAGAGATTCTTAAGCTTCATAATTGCCTGTGCGTGAAGCTGTGAAATTCTAGATTCAGATACATTAATTGCTTCACCGATTTCTTTTAAAGTCATATTTTCATGGTAATAAAGAACCATAATAGTTCTCTCTCTCTCCGGCAGTCTTTTCAATGCGTTTTCAAGCTCCTTTTTAACATCCTTCTCTTCCATTTCCTCGTGCGGAGCCAAATTATGCGAATCTTGTATTGTATCAATAATTTCAATATCCCCGTCTGAAGAACCCTTTTTGTCATATATTGATGTTACAGTTGTATCTTCTGATAACAGTTGTTCTACCTTTTCTCTCTCTATTCCTAAAAAATTAGCGATTTCAGTATTTGTAGCAGAACGACCAAACTGTTTTTTTAAGGTTTCCTGTGCTTCTTTAACATCCTTTATTTTTCTTCTGACACTTCTCGGCAAAAAGTCTTGAGAACGGATTTTATCAATAATATTTCCTCTTATTCTTACAAGTGCGTACGTCTCAAATCTTGCGCCCATTTTGGGTGTATATTTTTCTACTGCGTCAATAAGACCTTCTACTCCGTAGCTTGAGATATCTTCGTACGAAAAGGTCGGAGGCAGCGCCACTTTTACACGACCCACGACATATCTTGTGAGGTAAATATACTGAAGGATAAGAGCATCACGCAGTTCCTTATTATCATGGTCATTGAAATATTGAGCCCACATTTCTGCCAGCTCTTCATTAGAAACTTTTTTAATTTTATTAAAAGATGTATCCTGTTCCATCCCTCTTGTCCTAACACATGTCTATATTATTGTAACGTTTTATTACAAATTAGATATCATATATATAGATGAAATTATTAAGATTTGTAAAAGGCTTGAAATTATCAGATTAATAATTTTTATGGTACAATTTTTATATGAATATACTTATAACAGGCGCTAGCCGCGGGATTGGGAAGGCTATTGGAGAAAATTTAAAAAAAGAAGGACATAATATTTTCGCAGCAGCAAGAAATGAATCAATGCTTAAAGAATTTAAAAATTACTGCGTATGCGACTTATATAAAAACCCTGAAATATTAGGCGATTATATTAAAGCAAATAATATAGATATTTTAGTTAATAATGCCGGCGAATATATTTACTCACCAATAGAGAATGTAAATCTTTATCAGATAGAACATATTGCGAAAATAAACTTAGAGGTTCCCTTATTCTTAATTTCAACTGCAGTTCCTTATATGAAACAACAAGGCTGGGGAAGAATTATTAATATCGGCTCCATAAGCGGTGTTATGGGTGAAGCTTGTGCAAGTTTGTACTCTTCAACAAAAGCCGGATTGATTGGCGCTACTAAAGCTCTTGCCCTTGAACTTGCTGAGTTTGGAATTACTGTTAACACAATCAATCCGGGATGGGTTGAAACTGATTTAGGGAATGAATCGGCAGAAGAAAGCGGATTCTCAAAAGATGAGATTATTGGATGCATACCGCAAAAAAGATTTATTACGCCAGAAGAGATAGCCGGCATGGTGAATTATTTGATTTCGGATGAAGCAAAAGGTGTTACAGGCCAGTCGATAAACCTTTGCGCCGGTTTGAGTGTAGGATATTAGGATATGAAAACAAAAGAAGAGTTAATAAAATTATATAATCTGGAGCTGGGTGAATTATTAAACGAAGCTCATAAGTATTTAAAAAAAGAGGTTGAATTTTGTTCAATAATCAATGCCCGCTCGGGGAAATGCTCTCAAAACTGCAAATATTGTGCTCAGAGCTCACATTATAACACTGATATAGAAACTTACCCATTAATGGACGTTGAAACTGTTATTCACGCGGCAAAGGATAGTATAAAAAACGGAGCAGACCGTGTTGCAATCGTAACTTCAGGAAAAACCCCCGATGAGAGTGATTTTGATACAATGCTTGAGATGATTAAAGCACTAAATAAAGAAGGAATCAAAAGCTGTGCCAGTATAGGTATCTTAAATGAAGAACAGGCAAAAAAATTAAAAGAGGCAGGCTTAGTACGGTTTCATCACAATATTAATACCTGCAAATCATATCATCCTGAGATTTGCACAACACATAGCTATGAAGATAGAATTAATACAGTAAATCTCGTAAAAAAATACAACATGGAGCTTTGCTGCGGAGTGATTTTAGGAATGGGAGAAACTATAGAACAACGAGCAGAAATGGCGATGGAGCTTGCGGAAATTAATCCGGATAGCATTCCCGTAAATATACTAACACCGATAAAAAATACTCCGTTTGAAAATTACGGCGATAAAATCGATGAAGAAAATGTTTTAAGAACAATGGCAATATTTAAAATAGCCTGCCCTAATGCTTCAATAAGAATTGCAGGTGGAAAAAAAGCAAGGCTTAGTGAAGAAAGTATCGAAAAAGCTTTCAGATATTGCACGGACTCTGCAATAGTCGGTAATTACCTTACTACAACAGGTTTTTCTCCAGAAGAAGATAAAAAAATCGTACAAAAAGCCGGAAGAATAATGGAGTAAACTTCATGTCATTATTTAAATTATTTTTAATATTCTTTAAAATCGGCGCAATTCTTCTTGGCGGTGGATACGTAATCCTTCCCATAATGACAAACGAATTTGTGGATAAAAGGAATTTGGTCTCACATGATGATATTGTAGATTATTTTGCTCTGGCACAATCACTACCTGGAATCATTGCCGCTAATATGTCAATGTTTATCGGATACAAACTCCGCGGCAAATGGGGCGCAATAACAGCGATGCTCGGTGTAACATTTGTTCCGTTCTGGTGTATTGTACTCTTGGCTTCTGTTATCGGCGGGCTTACGGAGAACAATTATGTACAGGGAGCTTTGTGGGGTGTAAGCGCAGCTGTTATTGCTTTAATTGTTCTAACGGTACGTGAAATGTGGCAAAAATCTAACAGAGATATATTCTTCTACGCTATTTTTATTCTAACAATTTTAACACTTTTAATATTTAAACTTTCTCCAATACAGACTATTCTTCTATTCTCTGTAATAGGAGTCGGGTATAAAAGAATCCGGGAGGCTAAAAAATGATTTACCTCCATCTGTTTTTAGAATTCTTTAAAATAGGCCTGTTCTCTTTTGGCGGAGGATACGCTACAATTCCCTTTTTATACCATATATCACAAGTTTATAACTGGTATTCACTTGACGAATTAACCCAAATGGTAGCTGTTGCATCCATAACTCCAGGCCCTGTAGGAATTAATGTTGCAACTTATGCCGGACTTAAGAGCGCCGGAATTTTAGGCTCAGCTCTTGCAACTTTAGCAGAGATGCTGCCTTCACTGGTGCTTGTTATTATAGTATCAAAACTGCTTAGAAAATTTAGCGACAATTTTTATGTAAAAGCGCTGATTCAAACATTAAAACCCATAAGCTGCGGTCTTTTAACAAGTGTCGCTATCGGGCTTCTAACTCCAGAATTAAAAGATGTAAAAGCCCTAATACTTATAGGCTTGCTGCTCATTTTCAGCTGGAAATCAAAAAGAGATCCTTTATTTTATATATTAATATCTGCTGTCGCAGGAATTCTATTAACGGCTTTCTCTACCCTTCATAACTACTTTTAATTCAACCCTGCGGCTTTTGTTATAATCTTCTTTTCCGTTTATTATAACCGGAGTTGAAAAGCTTGCTCCTTCTACTATTATCATCTTTCTTAAGCGATTGCCGTTTGATTTATTGTAAGGGGTGTTAGTCATATAATTTGCAACAGCAAAAGCACGTTTAAGACTCAATTCCATATTCTTCATATACTGTTCGTCTTCGGAATATTTACCACGGAATGTTTGCGAATCCGTATGCCCTTGAATAATTATCTTTTCAATATTTTTGTTCATATAATCATTTGAAAAAATTGAATTTAAATAAGCAGGCGCAAACTTATCTAAATATTTTTTACCTTTATCTGAAAGTTCGTAACTATTAACATTAAACAGCTCCAAATCGGAAATCTTAACAATTCCTGTTGCAGCATCAATATTTGCTTCGAGATTTTGTTCGTTAAGAGTTTGTTCCAAAGCTTCTGACGCCTTTTTTTGCTCGATTTTTTCCTGAATTTTTTCATAATAACTTGTCATATATGTGTAGAAAAATAATACAATAAAAACCAGCACCAGCGCTGTCATAAGGTCTGTCATCGTAACCCAGAATATATTATCCTGACTGTTTTCTTCTTTATGAAGCTTTATTCTCAAAGAATTCTCTCCTTTTAAAACAATTTATCGACAATATCACCGCCATTAGAATTTGAGGCGGATTCATTCAGCTTATTAAGGCTGTATAAAATATTTTCCAGATAAGGAATAGTTGTTTCGTTCAACGATTTTGCAACGGCTTTTGCAAAATCTTCCGGAAGCGCTTTTAATAGCTTTTCATTTGTTGTATTTTGGATTTTAGATTCTTTCACAAGATCTATTAAGAATTTTTCGCTTGTTACAACATCAAACAAACGGATTAATTCCTTCTGTATTGCTAAATAGTATTTTTTACACATTTTGTTATACATAATTTTTTCAATAAACATAAATAGCAAAGAAAATCCAACTGCAAATACAGAACATAATGCAGCTATTTGAATGTTAGCAATAAGTCCGTTAAGCGAATTACCAACATTATCATCCATCGAAAAATTAACTTCCGTAAAAGCTATAGCCATTTTTAAAAATGTAAAAAACGGACCTAAGCCAGTTAGAAGAGTAGGCATTGTTTGTATAAACTTATGGTTGATTTTGGAATAAACGAGGGTTTCTTCGTTAAAAAAATACGAAGCATCAATTGTAAGATAAATCTCCGCATTAAACTCTCCGGCTGTCTTAGCGTTTTGCGATGCGACATAAAGTTTCTCCGGAAAAATAAGAGCTTTTTTAAAATCTTCCCAGGCGGTTGCAGTAAAGCTGTTAGAACTCAAATATTTATCAAGCTCTTGAAACCTGTATGATAATTCTTTCTTATTCAGTGACTGTAAAAAAGAACAGACGGACTTCAAGTTCTTTTCAACCCTTGTATAATTTTTAAGCGCCGTCATTATAAAAAACAGGAATACAGCTGTAATAATTAGAATTGCAGGCTCTGTAAGAATTTTAATCAAAGTCATACTTCCCTCCTCCTGTTAAATTATAGCATAAAGTGATATTTTAGACTATAATCTTAGTATGGAATGTCCGAAGTGTCATAGAGCAATTGCAGATAATTCAACCGTATGTCCTCACTGCCGTAAGGTGCTGGCATTGGAGTGTCCTAATTGCCATAGTCTTAACCAGACTCCTCTCTGCGAAAAATGCGGATATATAATCTTAACTAAGTGTTCAAAGTGTGGAAAAACTGTTTCTACAGCTCTGGAAAAATGTAAATGCGGATTTCCTACAGCATCTAGTATTGCCTATCAAGAATGCGAAACTGATGAATTTGCTTCTATGAGCATAAAATTTTCTGCACTTAAAGGTATAAGAAGGGTTTTAGGTTCACAAGAACTCTTTGCAAAGTTCTATTTCAGACTGAAAAATCTACTTACAGCTCAATTAAAATCTGCTGAGGGAAGGATTATAATATACAATGACACTTTTGTAGTCAATTTCAACAAAGAGCTTTCATTCCCTACTTCTGTTAATAAAGCGGTAAGACTTGCAATAAAAATAATTAATGCGTTTTCTGATTTGAATATGAAAGTAATAGATGAGCTGGGAACTCCGTTGAGGCTTAATATTACGATTGTAAAAAAACAGGCTGAAAATCTGCTTAAGGAAAATGCTGTTGAAAATAATGTAAAATTGCTAAATGTTAAAAGAGAAGAAAAAATATATTTACGGGGCATGCAGCTAATTCTTGATCAGTATGCCTGCGATTGTATAAGCAAAGATTATAAAACGGACTCTCTTTACTCTGTTGAAGAAGATGGTAAGAGTGTTATGTTTTATGAAATCATTCTTGATAACTACATTCTGCCTCCTTCCGGGAAAAATCAGGAAGAGCAGGTAATAGTTAATTTAAAAGAACTTCCCAAACGTAAGATTGAAGAAACAGATGATATGTATAGCTTCAAGGTGTTTGATATTAATGCGAAGTGCAAATTTAAAAAAGTTACGGCGCTTAACCTTCTTGACAGCATAGATGATAGTAAAATTACAGCCTTTAGAAGTGCAGGAAATTTAGAAATATCAACATCGGAACTATATAAGTATTATGAAGCAAAAGGAGTTCGGATTATAAGGGTCGTGTGCACACAGGAAGATAACTACAGACCCTGGAGTATTTTTCAACAGATTTTCAGGGATTATTACAAGCTGCCTCTTTGTAAGGCATTAATTCCGGAAAATTTTGATGTAAAACGTTTTAATGCTTTAAAAGAACTATTGTTTGCAAGGCCAAGAAAGGCAGGAGGGCCGGAAGATGCAAGATTTGCGTATATGGAAGATTTCGGGCACTTTCTTGCCTCTCTTAAAAACTGCGTAATTATTATAGAAGGGTTTGAGTATATGGACGACACCTCTATTCAAACTCTTGAACTTTATTTTGACAGATTTAAAAATATCAATGTAAACTTTGTATTTATAACCGACAGTGAAACATCTCTGCACTCCAAGATTAAGGGCCTATTAAGAACTGATGTTTATACAGAATTTGTAATTCAAAAGACCCCGCTGGAGGCTGTACTTGCTACAATAAAAGAAGAGGCTTCTGATTTTATAAACTCGTTTTATTTTGAAAAGATAAAAGAAAATTTTGACGGCTCATATCTTTATTATGACAATGCTATCAAGTATTTAATAGAAAAAAACGTTCTTGTAAGGTTTGAAAATAAGCTCATTATAAGAAACAATAATTCCGTAATACTCCCTAACGACCTTGCCGGACTTATTAAAGCAAGACTTAAGTTTATGGGTAAAAACGCGGACGCTTCAATGATTCTTGCATATTCTGTCTATTTAGGTGCAAGAATAGATTTTAAAACTCTTGAGCTTCTGGGTATAAAAGAGGTTGACAAAAACGCTGAAATTCTTGAAAAATCAGGATTTGCCGCATTAAAAGATAATGTTATCCAAATAAATAACTACAACCTTGTAAAACCTGTTATAGAATCGTCGCTGAAAAAACAGGTTGAAGAGTTTTTGTGTAAAAATATTCTTGCAAAACTCGGCAAGGGGCTTGATGATACAACGACTCTCCTTATTATGGGAAAACTCGGGCTCTTTAAGGAAGAATATCTGCTTCTGTGGAGAAATTCACAGTTGGCAATGAATACAGGCGACTATGATGCTTATCTGAAAGACTGTCTGGGATTTTTATCACTTATAGAACATATAGAAAACAACATTTCGCCAGAAGATATTGAGAATAACAAAAAAGAAGTTTTCCAAAATATTCTAATGACGCTTTACAGCTATTCTCCGGAAAAAATTTATTCCATAGAACAGGTTCTTCTTGTTGACGCAATTAACGAAAATGACAATGATAAGATTGTAAAATTATCCAACTTAATGCTTCAAGGTGCATTAATTTCATCAAATTATACAGACGCGCTTTCACTTTTACATAATATATTAAGCCGTATGGAGCACCCGACGCTGCTTGTTGACGGGGCTGTAAATACAAAGTTTTTACTCCTCTCACTTATCAATATAGAGATTTTATTCAATATCGGCGATTTTGCCCAGTGCTGCGAAGTTGCAAAGGATTTAGCCGGTATCTTAAGGCCGGAAATCCTTGAAAAAATCAAACCTGCAAGCTTCTCTCTGGACTTCTTTGTCGAGCATATTGCTGAAACGTTCAGACTGGCCGGATTTGCTAAATTATTCCTTATGGACGATGATTTAGAAGAATTCTTCCTTGCAGTCAAAAATTCATTAGGAGAAGATTTAGCCGATAAAGACTCTATTATTGCTATAAAGGAATATCTTGCGGGCAAAAATTATGCCCCTTCAAATGTAGAAAACGCATCAGCATTCTCAAAAGTAATATATTTAATTTTGCAGGAATTTTCTGAACACAGTAATGACTATAAGACATTTGCCCAGAATATATATCAGGCAAAACTTCTTGCCTCAGACCTGCACCAGCTGCAGCTTGAGTTATTCTGCGACCTTTTGATAGCATATTCTTACGCCAATATTGGTCTGGTCAAAAAAGCCGGAAGTATTTATCAGGACATTCTTACAAAAGCGGAAAACTCTGCAATATTCAATATCCTGACTCTTGCAAAATACTTTATGGCAAGACTGAAACTCTCTGAATCCAAAACCGAAGAAGCACTCCTTATTATTAATGACACACTTGCCTTGCTTCAAAAATACAATAACCAAGCTAAAATAATCTATGTTCTGTTTGAAAAACTGTTCATAGACACAGTTAAAGCCGAAGAAATATCAGCAGTCAACATCCAATCAGAAGAGCAAAAGCTCGCCCTTGCATCTTCTGACGGCAAACTATCACGACTTCTTGATTAGTGTTTCTTTTCGCACAAACTCGGAATTCCGATTAAGGCAAGATAGAATACACAACCGAATAACACTAAATTTAGAATTTCCATAACTTACTATCTCCTTTCTTAAGCTAACTAATACTCTATACTTTTTACATTCCACATTTTCAGAATTTATAACGCTTAAATTAGAAAATTGTTACAAAAATTTACATGATTTTGTTTACATTGATATCCGTTTGAGTGTAAAATTATATAAGGAGGCTTTATAAGTTTGAGTAAAGGCTACGAAAGTTTCAATAATTCAGAGACATCTTTTAGAAAATCCACACTAATTCAAGAGCGCATAGGACTTGTTTCTACACATATGTACAAACAGTTTCTGGACTACCAGCACGCAACATTGAATACTGCGGAAATTTTTGTTGAAATGATTGATAACCTCAAGGCTATAGCAGATTCACTCAAACAATCGTTTGCAGCACGGGGAATTACAACGCAAAACATATATGTCGAATATGATAAAGATAAAACTGTCGTTGTAATAAATATTCTATGGCATACAATAAGCCTTACTACACGCTGCAACTATGAGCCGCAGGCCCTTTTCAGAGACAGTGCTCCTCCTATGTTTTCAGGCCGTATTATGGCGATAAATGGTAATTATAACGAGCTTATGGAAGGTATTACATCAAGAAAAGAGATGATGGAAATACTCTTAGACAAAGAAGTCGCCTCACTATATGTTCCTGCTGATAAAACTCAAAACTCAATATTTAAGATAAGACACCTCTCAAACAGAGAGTTCTTTCTCAACAATACCGATTCTTCAAGAGAGTTTGTCTTAAAAGTAATCGAGACAATATGCGGAGGCGGACTATATCACGAAGAAGGCTCCAGAAAAAGTTTTAACATATAGAAATATTTACTTGATTTCAAGGTAATTTTGTGATTATTTATTAATATATACGGGTAAAATCCTCTAAACTCCCGTGTATGAGCGGCTAGGAGCAAATGTTTCAAGTTCAGATGCTCCATCTACGTTATAAAAGCAAAGAAGGAAAAAGAAATGTTAAAAATCAGATTAAAAAGATTAGGTGCTAAAAAATCACCTTCATACAGAATAATTGTTATTAATTCAACTACAAAAAGAGAAGGCAGACCTGTTGAAGAATTAGGTTATTACAACCCTAAAACTAAAGAAATGAAATTAAACAAAGAATCTGCTCTTTCTTGGATTTCTAAAGGTGCACAACCTACAGATACAGTTAAATATCTTATTACAAACTGTAATGAAGACGGTACTTTGAACTACAAGAAAAAAGAAGTAGTTAAATTATCTAAAAAAGCACAGGCTAAAAAGGCTGAAGAAGAAGCAAGAAAAGCTGAAGAAGCTGCTAAAGCCGCTGAGGCTGCAGAAGCTCCAGCAGAAGAAGCTCCGGCTGAAGCTTAGGATACTATTCATAAATAAAAAAATAGCCAAACTTAAAATGTTTGGCTATTTTTTATAGGTTAATATTTTTGCTTTGGCCCAATTTATCATATCAGGATATCTTGAAGTATCATGCCCTCTTTTTATCCATTCTTTCTCATTTTCAGAGGTTGAACCTATTCCGCGTAGTTCCTTGTAGATAAATGAATACATTCCAGTTCTATCAGCACCGGCTTTGCAATGAATATGGGCTTTACCGCCTTTTGATATAATATCTTTTACAAGACCTAAAAAATCTTTAACCAAACTTTCTTTAGGATTTTTTGATACTGTAGGGATATTGTGGTAATGCATTCCATTTTTTTCAACAACAGCCCTTTCATCAAAACCAATTTCCGGAGCGTGCATTGTCCTAAAATTGATTACATCAGTAACTCCTTGTTCTTTCAGCCATTTAAAATCCTCTTCCGCAGGCTGGGCAGAACGCGATAAAAACTTATCAACCACTGCATAATTGTTGGGCTTCCCCTGAAATGTAACGTTAAAAATTTTCATACCCGCTCCCCATTGGTCGACTTTAGTACAAAATCAATTGCTTCTTCTTTTGTTGTGATATCGCCGTTTAGCTGTGCTTCGTGAAGATTTTTTATAATTTCACCAAGCTTTGGGGATTGTTTGATATTCAGAATCTCCATTATCTCTCTTCCGTCAAGCAGTTTTGGGAGAGGTTTTAGCGTGTCTTTTTTATTTAGATAAAAATTTAGAAGTTTTTCAAGCCCGTTCAGGTTCGCATCAATCATCTCTTTTGTTACATCAACACCTCTTGCGGAGAGCCTGTCAGCTTTTGCAAGTACAATATTATCAATGACATTATCTTCCATTTTTCTTATATAGCGCATCATAACCTTTTCGTTTAAATCCGGCGCGGCAATTACACCTGATGGGTAGATATGATTTTTTATCATTGATGAGATGTACTCTATCTGTTTTTTAGAAAACTTCAAATCTTTAAGAAACGGAATTACCATTTTTGAACCGGCATCATCATGCTTAATAAAACGGTGGCGCGCGCTGCAGCCGGTACATTCGGGTTTGTTATATAAACACTCTTCCTTTTTACATTTCCCTCCCTCAAGAGTCCAGGTCGAGAATTTCCCGATATCATGCAGAAAACCTGCTAATTTCAAATGGTTAATTCTGGGGAACCCTCCAAAATCCGTTGAATCCAGATGAGTTTTTATCTCTGAGCCTGATGTTTCATAAATTATTTCAATCTGTCTTACTGTTTCAACTACGTGATGAAATAAATCAAGGTGATGGTGTGTATTCGGCGGAACCTTCTTCATATCAGAGATACGAGGAAATATTTTCTCTAAAAGTCCCGCATCATCTAAAGCAAGAAGAGCTTTATCCGCATATTTACCCCCAAAAAGTTTCATAAGTTCATAATTAATTCTCTCTTTTGCGGGATTCATCGCAAAGGATAAATATTTTTTCATCGCAGCTTGAAGTTCTTCTGTCATCTTAAATCCGGTAATCGCATAGAACCTAAAGGCTCTTAGGATTCTAAGCGGATCATCTTTAAAATTTTCTTCTCTTATCGGGCGCAATACTCCGTTTTTTAAATCATCAATCCCGCCTGTTACATCTATAAGCTTATCATTTTTTAAATCATATGCGATTGCATTTATTGTAAAATCGCGCCTTTTAAGATCTTCTTCAATACTTGCGCCTTGAAGCTCCGAAATATCCAGATAATTCTTTTTATCCCTCAATACGACCCTGTAGATTTTATTTTCATCATCAAGCGTAACGAATGCCGCATCGAACTTTTCAGCGAGTTCTTTTGCGAACTTTTCCGCATTCTTAATCGTAATATCTCTGTCAGCAGTTTCTTTTCCTAAGAAAAAATCTCTGATAGAACCGCCTACAAGATAGCCGTCGTGAATTCCTTCAAGAATAAAATCAGCCCTGATATTCATATATAATATCTCCTAAAGCGGTAATAACAGCTGTATCAGCTTTCAGAATCAAATCTCCGAGGCTTATCAGGGGTAATTTTTTTTCTCTAAAATAATCAAATTCCCTTTGAGAAAATCCGCCTTCCGGCCCGATTATAACAAGAACCTTTTCTGATTTTCTAATAGGATTTTCTCTTAAGTATTGTTTCAAACTCTTTTCTGTAGAGCGTTCTGCAAAAACAATAATCTTATCAAAATCATTTCTAAGAATCTCATCAAAAGTTTGAGGCTCAAAGCATACAGGAATTTTTGCTCTTTCGCACTGCTTAGAGGCTTCATACATAACCTTCTGCCACTTTTCCCGCTTGTTAACTTTTAAAGCGCAATTGTCTGTAAAAACGGGGTAAACAGCTCTGACACCAAGCTCCGTTGCCTTTTCAATTATTGTATTTTGAGAATCGCTCCTCAAAGGGCTCTGAGCTAAGAACAAATCAAAATTCAAATCCCTTTTAGATGGATAAGATTTTTCTATTCTGCATACAATTTCTCTAGAATTAATCTCAACAATAACCGTCTCATACTGAATCTGGTTATCATCAATAAGCAAAAGTTTTTCTCCCGTCCTTGCCCTCAAAGAGCGCGCAATATGGCGGTAATTCTCAGTATCTTTTATTGTAATCAGAGGCGGAGCTATTGTGTTCGGGGTATCATCTCCATTTACCCCTCTATTTACCCCTACCCCTCCTATAAAGAAGTGCGGCATGATGTTTCCTTATAATCTGTTTTGAATCTCTTAATAAGTGCAGTGAGCATTATTGTACATAAAACTATAGCAGATACACCCAAACTGTACCAGAAACCTAAGAGATTTAATTTGTAATTCAGAGCAAGAAGGCACCCCAGAGGTATTGATACAAACCAGTATGCAATCAGATTTGATATCATAACAATACTTGTCTGCTTTATTCCTTTAAATATTCCGGCAAGCGCAACCTGCAGCCCGTCAAAAATCTGGAAGAAACATAATACATAAGCTACAGGAATACAGACTTTTATTAATTCGGCATCATTTGTAAACAATCTTACAAGAAATTCAGGAATAAGACCTACAACTACAGCCGAGCAAGTCATAAAAGCTACACAAAGAGCAATCCCAGTATATGCGTATGTTTTTAAAGATTTATAATACCTTGCACCGTTTGCAAAACCTACTTTTACAGCCGTTGCATTTGAGATAGCAAGCGGAACCATAAAAGATACGCTGGTTAAAGTGCATACAATGTTTTGCGCAGCAGCGTAAATCCCGCCTACACGCCCCATAATAACAGTTATTGCATTAAATCCGATAAATTCTATCATAACGGCAAGCGAAGCCGGAGTGCCGACTCTTATTAAATCCTTGTAATAATTTTTATCTTTGTGATGTTTTATATTTACCTTCTTAAAACAGTAGAAAAATAAAACTCCCCCCATTAAATATCTTGTAATCAAGCTTGCAATAGCTAAACCTCCTGCGCTCATCTCCGGAATCGGGCCGAAACCGAAGCAGAAAATAATATTCAAAAACAGGTTCACAAAAATACAAATAACCGTCAATATATTAGGAAAAACAACAATTTCAAAAGCCTGCAAAAATTCTTTTGTAGATGTATGCAAATATGCACCGAATGTAGAAAATGCCGTAATCCAAAAATAATCCTTAATCATAGGAACAAGCTTTGACTCAAACCCCAGATTGTCAATAAACGGTATGCAGGCAATAAGCAAAATAGAAATTAAAACCGACAAAATCGCCGCAAACTTCAATGAGGGATAAAAATATTTTTCTGCCTCTTTTCCGGCACCTCTATAATTAGAAAGTATTGCAGAAATACTTCCTAAAATACCGTTT
>CALUSZ010000182.1 GCA_944323495.1 Candidatus Gastranaerophilales bacterium | reverse complement strand
AAGCGAGCGAAAGATAGAGCGCCCTGCTGCCTTTTGCAGGATATATAAAACCTTCGTTTTCTCCGATAGGATTAAGAATTGAGCCTGCGTTTTCTATCCTGTAAACTTTTGTTCCGTTTACTTTAATGTATTCTAAAAGCTTTTCCGGCTCGAAATCAGCCTCTTTAAGGATTCTAGTAAGTTCCTCTTCAAGTTTCTGCTTTTCGCTTTCTGCAAGCGTGCTCAAATCAAGCAGCCCGCCGTTAAAATAGTGCCGCTTTTTTTTAGAAGTATTTTTAACACCTATTGTTTTTGATAGACGGTGCCTCAGATATTTTTCCTGTAAACTAAGAATTTGATATAATATTTTTTTAAACATTGGCATAATAGTTATTTTTACATTTGATTCTTTCTACTTCTTTTCTTGCAGTATAGCATAAATGTCCCCTGTTTTCTTCCAAAATTTTTACCTTATCAGGATTTACAACACTGCATATAAAAACAAAGGAACTATCTGAGCAGGTATCAGAAATCTTTATTAAAGAATTTATATCAGAGGATTTTATAATTGTTGCAAGCCTTGAGCGCAAATGACGTAAATTACCATCATCCAGAATTGTTTCTATAATATTATTTGCACTGTATTCTTTGATTGCCTGATTTAAACCTTTTTCTTTAATAACTTTAGCAATAACAATTGGATTGCTCACAAGCAAGGCTGCTTTTTTTTCTTTTTTTGTATGCCCTTTTTCCTTCTCTGAAATAACCGGCTTAATATCATCTTCATTGGCTAAAGCTGGCTCATCATTTTGAATTTCTTCTTTTGCTGCCGCCATGACAACAGTACTGTCCTGTAGTATTATTGGCTCAATATCGGATTTTTCAGTATGTTTTTCAGACTTAGTTTGTTCTGTTTCAGAATCAATTACGGTACTAACCTGTTTAATTCCGTCCTTGCATCCTTTCATCACAGCTTTTAGATATTCAGGAACTTCTTCACCGTTTTTAATTTTTTCTTCATAAGATTTCAAATCATTACTGAACTCCATCTGATACTGAGCTGCAGCTTCCGGCGATTTTTCAGCCATCATAAGAGCAGTATAGCCGGCAACAACTTCAGCTGATAAAGCATCACCCACATTATTATAATTTTCAGCCAAAGCCTTAAAAAAGCTATAATCAGCCAAATCAGCAGTTCTTACTCTTTCTGTTGCATCACATCTAGTCATTAATACTGTTGCTGCCCCATATTGCAAATCACTCGATGGTAGTATAATTAAGGCTTCTATTGCAGTCTCAGAAGCGTTTACATTTACTACATCTATAAATCGTCCTTGTTGTATATGTCTATGACGTCGTTTGATATGCATTTCAGCTTCTGCACGCTGTTCTTCAGGCAAATCTTTTATTGCTTCAAGCTCTGTCTTAAGTTTTGCCTCATCATTTTTTCTAACTTTGGCAAGAACTGCACGTTGAGCGATTCTGTCAAGATTTTTGAAATTATCTCCGAGTTCTTGGTTTATGTTACCTTTTGCAGTTTCAAATTCTTGCAAATTCCTAAATTCACCGCTTTTTAATGCGTTGTAGTATATCTTTGCTGTTTCGGTAATCAATTCTTCAACACTTGCGTCTTTACTGATTTGGTTATTCTTTTTATATTCCTGAAATTTTGCAAGCGTGAAATCAATACACCCCAAAATTTTGTTCTTTTCTTCTTCTGAAAGTTTTGAAAATTCTTCTTTTGCAATTCCCGCAACTCTTTCCAGCAAACCTCTCTTCAAAAGTTCTTTGCCATCAAATCCGTATTTTGTGCATTTTAGTTCAATATTTTCCTTCATTGCACCGGTATTGGCTTTACTTGCCTCTGATGGTTGATTATTTTTTATCTCCAGCTTATCTTCAGGGCTTTCTACGTTTTCACACTTGATTATCAATTCAGGGGATTTTTTTTCTGCAGACTTAACTTCGGGTAGTTTTTCAATACCCAAAATTTCGCAAGCAAAATTTTTAATCTCTGTTAATATACTCATAGTTAATCCCTGATATATTAATAAAGTATTTTTTTATGGAAAAATTGCTTTTTATATTAATTTTTATAAACTATTTAATTAATCCCGGCTCGGCGTCAGAGCCTGTAACCTTTTTGCGCAAAACAAAGGTTAATTTAGGAAGAGCAGCCGCAAGAAGAAAACTGCTTATCCCTACATTTGCAAGGATATTCGCTGATTTTACCTTTAACGCTTTTTTTGCATAATTATCAACATTACCGCTTTCTTTTGCCTGCTTGGCAAATTTTTCTATTTCAGCTTGAAACGCCTTGATTTTCTTCTCGTCTACAAATTCTCTCGGGTCTCTTATTCTGTTTTTCAAATACTTAACCCCGCAATACTTTTCACTGAGCTTTGAAAATGTGCTATCAGGCTTTGTATCTAAAAATTCTATAATATTCTCCTTGGGCATCTCTAACGTGTTGTTCTTAATCTCTGATATAAAAGATTTGTTGTTCAACAAGTTTGGGTCAAGATTAACATTTGTATTGAAAAGCTTTCCTGACAATGAATCCAAACCTTTTGCAAGCCAAATCGGAAATACGAAGTTCAAAAACATCATCATCGCCATTTTGAACCCCATCTCCATTTTCTCAAACTTATTCCTTGCAGTTCCCACCCTTCCGACAGTGAGCCCGCCGTCTGTAATAGCCATTTTATTGACTGTAGACATGTTAGCAAGCGTCGCAGAGATTCCCTTAAATGAAACATTTTTCTGATTTTCTACAGCTGATTCCATCACAGGCTTCATATTCTCCTGTCTTTTTCTAATTTTGTCTGTCAGTGCAAAATTGAACTTGGGAAGAAAATACCCCATTAACGCAACAGGAATTGCCGTGGATAATATAAACCTGCCTGCAAGGAGTTTCTGGTAAGTTGATTTGTTTTTTAAAACTTTTTCCATCTCACTTACCTCCTCCGGAGCAAGTGATTTAAACTTTTCTATATTATATTTTAATCCCTGCTTGCTGTTCTCATTCAAAAGGCTCGGATTAATTTGCGGATTATACCCGAGTTTTTTTATTATTTTATTACACGCCCAGTCAACTGCAGGTATGCCGCTCAGCCATACAATAGAAGAGCCGTATTCATCAATTAGTCTCTCCCTTGTAGCATTATATGCCATTTGCTTTGAATCTTTAAGATTCTGGTTGTATGTCATCGCAATCTTTGCAGGATTTTCAATCGCACAATCTCTTACAATCAGAGGGTAAATACTCGAGTTATTCCCGATTGCCGATATTATAT
>CALUSZ010000181.1 GCA_944323495.1 Candidatus Gastranaerophilales bacterium | reverse complement strand
GAAGGTTCAATCACCTCAGGCTATGATTTTGAAAAGCTAAAAGCGGTTGCGAAAAAGATATTCGGATAAATTTAATCCCCGGCTGATTTATCAGCCGGGGATTTTTGTAACATCTGTAACAACACTGCTTGCCTCAATTACATGTTTATAATATGATTTTATTGGTTGTATGACTCGATAGGTATAACCCTAGTCTATAAATAGCGTAATTCATTTAACTATCACTATAGATGGAATTATACAGCCCGTAGTAAAACAAGTTAGAAAAAAAAGGAGACACAAAAGATGTCAACAGCATCACTTATTGAACTTTTAGAAGCAGGTGTACACTTTGGACACCAAACTCAACACTGGAACCCGAAAATGAAACCATATATCTATGGTGCTAGAAACGGGATTTACATTCTTGATTTGAGAAAAACAACAACATTATTGGATGAAGCTTATAATGCTGTTAGAGAATATGCCGCAAAAGGAAGAAATGTTCTTTTTGTAGGTACTAAAAAACAAGCGGCAGAAGTTGTTGCAGAAGAAGCAACAAGAGCAGGCGCATACTATATTAACAGAAGATGGTTAGGCGGTATGCTTACTAACTTCGAAACAATCAGAGGCAGAGTTAATAAACTAAGAGAATTAGAAGATTTTATCAACTCAGGCCACGCTGAAAAATTACCGAAAAAAGAACAAGCTCAATTGAATAGACAGCTTGCTAAATTGAGCAAAACTTTAGGCGGTATTAAAGAAATGAGAGGATTACCTGATATTATCTTTGTTGTTGATCAAGCTAAAGAAGATATCGCAATCAAAGAAGCTAACAAGTTAAATATTCCTGTAATCTGCTTGGCTGATACAAACGCTAATCCGGATGGAATCAACTACATTATCCCGGGTAATGACGATGCTATCCGCTCTATTAAATTGATTGCTTCTAAATTGGCTGATGCAGTTTTGGAAGGCAAGCAGTTAAGAGAAAACAATGCAAATTCAAAAGGCAAAATCGAAGCTGTTACAGCGGCTGATGCTGGTGTAGAAGAACCTGCTACAGTATAACTAAAGTTATTAAGAAGTAAACAGAGAGGGAATATTTAACCCCTTTCTGTTTACCCCCAAGAAGGAGAATTAAAATGAATATTACAGCTACAATGGTAAAAGAACTTCGTGACAAAACAGGCGCCGGTATGATGGACGCTAAAAAGGCTCTTGTTGAAGTTGACGGTGATATGGAAAAAGCAATGGAAGTTTTACGCCAAAAAGGTATTGCTTCTGCTGACAAAAAAATGGGCAGAATCGCTGCTGAAGGCAGAATCGGCTCTTTTGTGTCTGACAATGCCGGCGCTATGATAGAAGTTAACTGTGAAACAGACTTCGTTGCTAAGAATGCTGAATTTATTGAATTAACAAATGGTTTAGCTCAATTGGTTGCAGAATCTAACCCTGCAGATGTTGATGCTCTTCTTGCAACAACTTGCCCGAAATGCGGTAAACCTGTTGCTGATGTTATCAAAGAAAAAATCGCTTCTATCGGCGAAAAGATTACTGTAAGAAGATTTGTAAGATATGAAGGTAATGTAGCAACTTATATCCATAACGGTAAAATCGGTGTACTTCTTGAAACAGATGCTAAAGATGATGTTCTTGCAAAAGACATCTGCTTGCACATTGCATCTTCTGCTCCTGAATTTGTTTCAAGAAAAGATATTCCGGCTTCTGTAATCGAAGAAGAAACAAGAATCGAAATGGGCAAAGAAGATTTGGCTAACAAGCCTGAACAAATCAGAGCTAAGATTGTTGAAGGCCGTGTAAATAAATTAATGGCTCACAAATGCTTGGTTGAACAGCCGTTTGTTAAAAATCCGGACCAGACAATTGAACAATTAATTTCAGGAAAACTTAATATTGTTAGATTCGATAGATTCGTTCTTGGCGAAGGTCTTGAAAAAAGAACTGATAACTTTGCTGATGAAGTTATGAGCCAATTAAACAAATAAATCTAAAGATAAACAAAAAGGCGGATTTGATAATTTATCAAATCCGCCTTTTATTGTTTTTTTATTATGATTCTTTTAGATGTTTTATGTGTTTATAAATATAGACAGCACCTAATATTCCAAAAATCAATACAATCGCAATATCGAATTTATGCCATAAATGTTTGAACGCTTCAAGATTTTGCCCCATCTTCAAACCTACATATACAAGTGCGTAACTCCATACAAGTGAGCCCAGAAACGTAAGTGTAAAAAATATTCGTTTTTTTGCTCTTAAGATTCCGGCCGGAAGTGAGATAAATGTTCTTACAACAGGGAGCATTCTGCAAAGGAAAAATGCCCAATCACCGTATTTTTCGACCCATTTATCAGCTTCTTCCAAATCTTTTCTGGAGATTAAAAAGTATTTTCCATATTTTTCAACAAATTTCCGTCCGCCAAAATATCCGAGATAATAAGAAGGTATAGAGCCTAACACACACCCAATAGCACCTGCAAAGGCTGCAACATGAAAGTTCATCTCTCCTTTGCTTACTATATATCCCGCAAAAGGTAATACGGCTTCGCTCGGAAGAGGAATATTGCAGGATTCTATTGCCATAAGAAGGCTTATTCCCCATGGTCCCATTGAAATAATAACGTGTTCAATAAAATTTATTAACAGGCTTAAAATCGAATTTATTAATTCCATACTCTTCTCCTCACAAGTTTATTATACCAAAACCGTATAAACAAACACAAGAGATAAATATCATCCTCTTAATCTCCAATAATATTCTACAAGATAGCTTATTGCATCAAATGGATGTTCTAAGAATTTTGCTTCTCTATTGGATTTAATCTGGCTGTGAGTAGGAACGTCAACAATACTTGTTCCTTCTTTGAAAGAAAGATTATAAATATTATATAGTATCCATTTGCATTTTCTCGGGTCAATAAATAGATGTCTTTCTCCTTTAGAGTTTTTAACCCTCGCATTGAACGCTGATATTCTGTTTAAAATCGGGGGATTGTAGTCACGCAGCTTAAATTTTACATCTTCGTAGCCATAATTCTTCAGTGCATTTTTTATTATCGCATAATTTGTGTATTCACTCTGCGTGCTTCTGTTATCTCCGGACGCGTCGCCGTTGATTATAATAGTTGACCTGTGATTCGGGTAGCGTCTTAGGAATTCATCTATGCATTGCTGTGTAGTCGTTTTTTCAATAACAATTTCATCAAAGAAATAGACATTTTCTTCATCTTTATGAGCAAGCGCCCAGCACATCGGATCAACGTTAAAATCACAGGTTAAATGCAGCGGCAAATTAGGGTTATATTTAAGGTAAAGTTTGTTTTCTTCACTGAACCCTTTAACCACAAGTCCTGAAGAATAATCTCCAAACTCACCCAGCACATTAATTTTATAATACTCTTCATCAAAGCTGTCTTTCATTGACTGAATAAAATGCGGGGGCAAATATATGTTGTTTGTGGTAGGAGCAATTATTAAACGATAATTCTCCTTTTTTTGTTCAACAAATCTATGCCAAATCCAGCCTTTGTCAGCTTGCGGGTTTGTATGCCCAAAGAGCCTGTAGCGAAAGTCTACCCAATTTTTACCCCTGTATGTATTTCTAAGTCTCCCTATAAGCTGTTTAAAGGAAGAGTCTGTAATCTGCGAAGCTTCTTCAATTTCTGCCCAGTGTAAATTAAGTGATTTAAATCTTTCCGGATCTTCAAGCGCGGAGAAAAGGACTTCAGAACCGTTAGAAAATTTAATAATTTTATCGATTTTATTATATGTATAATCTTTGTCCTGAATATATCCGAAATTTTCTAAATGGTCTAAATAAGAGACAAGTGTGGTTTTTCTCACAAGTTCATACTCTTTTGCCCCTACTAATCCCCGGCATCCGGGATACTTCTTTGCAAGAAGTATCCCTAAAAGAGAGCCGCACCAGGTTTTCCCGCTTCCATATCCGCCTTGATAAATTGCGACATCAAGAGAGTTTGAATGAGGAATTTCTATAAATTCTTTTTGTTTGTCCAAAAGTTTATATCTAACCATCATTTTTACCCCAGGCACAAAATCTTTGGAACATATTTACAGTATGTTTCATCCAAAATCTTTTAAAAGCATTGACTTTTCCTGCTTCTAATAAAGCATTAAAAACTTCAGTAGAAAACTCTCTGTCATTGTCGATGTAGTTATGGTTTTCACACAGTACATCGTGGATTAATGCCGGAATTAAAAATCTATTATCTGTATTAGGCCCGATAATCCTCCAAAACATACGCGGAATAGATGCGCCGTCATAACAATATCCTTTTGGTATTTCAAAATTATATGTTTTATATTTTTTATAGTCAACAAGTCGCACCTTTAAATTTTTTTTATTAATAAAAGGGTATTTTTCGATTGATTTTTTATCTTCTTCAGTCATAGAGGGAATATAGTACCTTATACATACATGCGGTATGCTGTCAAAAAAAATTCCGGCGTTGTTATTAGAATACCATTCTTTCATCCAACTACCCTCCAAGCACTTTTCTGGGATAAACTATAATAATATTTTGTGTACCGTAATTTCCATCAGAGATAAATAATGTATCTTCAATATTACTTTCACTTTCACAGAGTTTTATTCCATATGTGTAGATTTCATAAGCTTTTTCGGCAGGTACATTTAATAAATCCGTATAATCAGGTGTTAAAAAAAACACAACAGATTTAGTTTTATTAGCAGCAACTTGAAGCTCATCTCCGATTAAATTACGTTTTTTATCCTGAATTGCAAAATAAACCATATAATTTTTCGTGTCATCTAAT
This sequence comes from Candidatus Gastranaerophilales bacterium, assembly GCA_944323495.1. The sequence goes on along the minus strand of CALUSZ010000181.1, from coordinate 4,575 downwards.
CCGGAAACAGCGATTTCTCCGCTGTCTCCCTGATACAATGAAATAGTCCCTTTTTCGTCAATAGCTAAAGCCATTTATTCCATCCTTTCTATATCTAACTTGCAGCAGTACCGCAGGCATACCAAAACATTGAGCCGTCCGGACCGTTATTAACCCATCTGAACATTGAAGCTGTCCAAGAAAAAATCCAGAGTCCACCGGCATCTGCACTTCCTGCATTAATTTCATATGCTCCGGTTATGACAGGTACATACGCGGATTCACTTTCAAATGCCATCGGAAGAAGTACTGCTCCTTTAGTTCCTGCCGTAATGTCTAAACTGCCTCCTTGTTCAAGCCAGCCGTCGGACCATTTTCTATACCAGTAAATTCCATCGTCACCTGTTGATAAAACATACGGTTTTGAGCAATTTGACAGGTCAGATTTTGCACAGGCAGATATTGCAGTATTTAAATCAGTCTGGTCTGATAAATCACCGGTAATAGAGCCCCAGGCACCTCCTCCCGAGGAGGCGCCTGAATTAGCCTGAATAACTGCTTTCGCTGCTTCTGTAATATTAGAGAAATCTACATCTGCCTTTGTACCGGCAGAGGCTATTGCCTGCTGGGCGTAATATTTAGCAGAATATTCTTCACCGTCTACCGTACTATCTGTTTTTACAGCCCAGTCTTTTGCTTCAAGAACCGCATCAGAAGATTGTTCAGCGTAGTATTTTGCTGAATAATCAATATTTTCGACTTTATCGTCTGCGATTGCCCATTGTTTTGAAAGTTCAGCGTAGTGTCCGGAGGTATCTGTACGTACTGTAATCCCTATTTGTCCGGAAGGCTTTATTACTCTTATGTTATTCCCCATCTTCTCCTCCATAGAAATCTTCAACAGTCTGGTTAAGACACTCCAGAATAAATTCTGATGTCGCATTCTTTTTTACTTGAAGAGATATTAAATATTCACTCGTAAGCTCTTGAGAAAAATCCGGGGTTGAATAGGTTATAATTTGAATTGTCTGCCCCATTTCAAGCCCTGCCTTTATTTGAAGAAGCAAATCCGAAAGAAAGTCTTTTTTAGTACCGTCTTTCATATTAACTTTTCTTTTTATCCAGCCTAATGATGTTTCAAAAAATTCTTTTTTAAATTCTACCTGACGTTCTTGTGCAGCTTCTAAAGCATAATTCTCATTTATGATGGGGACGCCGTTTTGCATAATCTCATTGGCGAGCAATGCATATAATGCATTATCTGTCTCTTCAATCTTGAGTCCCTGTTTATGGTTGTAATTAACAATAAAATCGGCTCTTTGAATATCAGTGTATGGTTTTTCTAACTTATAAGCCATTGTTCCTCCTTCTAGTTGTTATTGTCCTGCGATACTCCAGCGAATATTGCTGCCGTATCTAAAATTCGGAGTAAAACCTGTTGTTGAAAAATTGGCAGGTTTTGCTCCTTCAATATAAGTGTTATTGATATCCTGAACTTTGATACTATAGTTTGTATTACTCATGGTTTTGATATAACTTACATAATTGTTTTGCCAGGTTTGACCGCCCTGCTCTATCCAAACTCTTGTTGTTTTTTCTTTATCTGAAAAATATTCCCGATACCATGAAGTTCCGTTTGTGTAAGTTGTTATATAAAGCCCGTTTGTTGAAAAAGCTTCTTCTGATGCTTCTGTTAAATCACTGTCCAAATCTTCTATCGCTTGATTTAATTCTTCACTCATTGTGGCCATAGAACTGTTTATAGTCGCTATATTAGAATTAATTGTAGCGGCTGTGGAAGTAAGAGTCTCTGAAACATCAGAAATCTTGTTGTCTAAATATTCAAAATTGTTGTTCATAACCTCTGATGAGGCAAGGGAACCATATTCAATTTCAGTTAACGCCATCTAAACTCCTTTCGTTGATTAAAGTGTCATAAATTTTATCCACTTTTCTGTTAATGTCCATAATCTGTTCTTTCATATTTCCGAATTCCGATTTTGTAATATACACCTGTGCAACTTCTGTTAAAATCTCCCGATGTGTCTGCTCCAGCCTCTCCGGTGTTACAAAAAGATTGTATTGAAACAAAATTGCAATACACACGATAATGGCCGGGGCATACTTATGTATAAACTGTCTATCCATATTTTATCCCTATTTTGTTAGCAGCTTTGCAAGACTACTTAAAATATTTACTATACCGGAAGATGAAGATACTCCAGAATTAATATTACTTCCAAGAGATGAACCGCTCGAAGTTGTTGTAGTTGCATTACCGGCGCTGGTTTGAAGTGATTGATTCTGCATATCGGAAATAACATCATAACCCAGCATATAGGCTGAGAGAAGATTATTTATCATACTAGCTGTATTGTTTTGGGATTCTGCCAGTAATTCATTAACATATGAGGCAAGAGAATTTGTTGTTGTTTCGGCTAAATTATTATACAAATCAGTTGCCTGAGAAGAACGTATCATATTACGGTTTGAAAGAGGTGCTATAATATTATTCTCCAGATTCTTTGCTGCCTCTGTTCCTAAAGTGGCCGTATATTGGTTCAGCTTCGCCTGATTTGTAGTCGAGTTTAAGCTGGGATTGAGATACTCATCTAAGAGCGAATTTATATTATTGTTTACAAAATTATAGACAGAATCCAGAGCAGTTCCGGCGTTGAGCGAAGCATTTGTTCCGGAGTTGTTTGTTGTTGCTGTTGCATAGGGATTTTTTGTTGTTGTATTCCCGTAAGTTGTAGTTGTTGATTGTGATTTTTTACCCATTATTTTTTAATTCCTTTCTTTTGCTATACGGCTTTTGCCTTAATTTTCCCAAACTCGATGTTTCTTATACAAAAATCATCGCCTTCGTTTTTGGTTAAAAAAGTCATTTGCAGCGTATTAAAAAATGATGCCGGTAATTTTTTAGTTGAATTTAAATCCTTTATTGGAAAATATCCGCTGTCCCAATGACCTATATCAAAATACAATACATTTTTGAGTGATTTGGTCTGAATATGTCTTACCTTTGAGGTCATAGAATCGTAGTTTTTTATGTATTCAATATAAAAACTATTATTGTAATACATATCCAGAGTAACTTTTGGCGGATAAGAGAGAATTTTAATAGAGTTTTCATACCCTAAATTAAGCGGAGTACATTTATAAAAAGATTCAATAAACTCTCCGTCAAAATTATTGGAAGAATACTCTTCATAAATCTTTTTTCCGCCGGAATAAAGAACTCCGCCAATTATCCCGAAACAGTTTATTTTTTGTGATTTTCTTTTTACCCAGGTGTCTCTTAAATAATCATAAATTGCAATTGTTGAGTAATCTTCATCACTATCAGGAAGCAAAAACCAAACCTCATTTCTGTCAGAGGTTACAACAGAAAGTGTGCGGATTTTATTTAAGTCAGCCGAAGCTATATTAAATAATTCCTCCTGAATATCTATTGCGATATTATCGCCTAGAGTCCTGTTACCGTTTACAACCTGCTTAAAAGAAAATACACCTTTTTTAGTATTATCGAAAAAATATAATTCCGTACCATGGAAAACAAGTGAGTTATATCCGGCACACCCTCCAGGCGATTCCTCTGTTTTGTAGAAATCAGAATTCTCGTCCTGCGCAATTAGACAGGAAGAATTTGAGTGAAATACTGCTAAAGTTCCAAGATAAGGGTATATTGCAGTGATTTTTTTAACAAATTCAATATATCCGGCAGAAGTTGTAATTTCTTCACTGGAAGTTGAAAAATCATAGATATTTTCCTGTTGTGAATACCAGAGAACCTGTTCATTAAAAACCCAGAGCCTCCCAGCGTAAACAACTATTCCTAGCCCCTTAACATCACGATTTTCGGCATCTTTAAGCTCCATCATTACAATTTCATCAAGTTCACCCTCTTCATTATAATTATCAAGCTCAATAGATAGCATCTCTTCAGAATTTGAAAATACCCATAAATCTGACCAGCCCTGTGAAACATCTGTTGCGCAAGACATTGAAGTTACGCTTAACCCTTCAACTTTTAGCGTTAAAGTATTAGAAAGTCTCGAAAATAGGTATATTTTTCCCTCTGTCGAGCTTTCTGTATGTACAAAAAAGTAAGTATTCCCCTTCTGTACACTTTCAAAAATATTGATAACGGTTTCTCCTGCCGGAATTAGGGAACACACAGCGGTATTTCCTCTTGCAGTCCTGATTCCGACACCGGAATTTATCTCTGTTGCAAATAACTCAACATTTTGTATATCCGATGCCGTTATAAATGACGAGGAATAAACAGAAGAGCTCCTGTTTATTCCGGAAAATTTGTTGCAAATTAATGCAGTACGTTGCATTACTTTACTCCTTTCTTTCTTGTAAATGAATAATGTTTAAAAAATATTGCAATATAAAAAGAAAAATAAATTCGATTTTACATTTCTTAACAATTGGGATCAAAAAAGGCAATTTTTTAAAATGTAAATACTTTATATATACATAAGAGATATTTAAAAGGAGCAAACAAGATGTTATTCACAACAGAAACAATCTCAAACAAAGAAATCGAATCAATCAATAATTTCTTCAATGAATTTGAAGCAGTTG
>CALUSZ010000180.1 GCA_944323495.1 Candidatus Gastranaerophilales bacterium | reverse complement strand
TTGCTACAATTAGTTTAGCCGGATATTTTTGAGCAAGCTCTTCTGCAGCCAGAACATTAGCTCCGCCTGATATTCCGCAGAAAATTCCATTCTCTTTAGCTAATTTTTTAGCTTTTTCTATTGCCGCATCGCCTTCTATTGCAATAATTCCGTCCAGTTCTGCAAAATTAGAAATCTCCGGAATAAAGTTAGCTCCAATTCCTTGGATTTTGTGGCTTCCGGCATGTCCTTCTGTAAAAAGAGGGCTTTCAGCGGGCTCAACTCCAAATACCATAGAATTTTTTAAATATTTCTTTAGCCCGAATGCGGTTCCGCCGGTTCCAATTCCTGCTACAACAATATCTACTGTATTTCCGGAATCATTAAGAATTTCCTGTGCGGTCTGTTTATGTGCTTCCGGATTATCTAAATTAGAAAACTGCATCGGAATCCAAGAGTTGGGGTAAATGGTTTTAAGCTCTTCAGCTTTATCTACAGCACCTTGCATTCCATCTTCTGCCGGAGTTAAGACAAGTTCTACACCGTATGCCGAAATACTTTTTTTACGCTCTTCCGACATGTTTTCAGGCATACAGATAATAAGCTTCAAACCCATTACAGCACAAACCATTGCAAGCCCAATACCTGTATTTCCGCTTGTTGGTTCTATAATTACAGTATTCTCATCAATTTCACCTCTGTCCATTGCAGATTTTATCATTGAATAAGCAGCCCTGTCTTTTATTGAACCTGAAGGATTAAAATATTCCAATTTTAACCATATATTATCATTGTAGATTACCATCGGAGTGTTGCCGATAGTCTCCAAAACATTATTATATATCATACTAATTTAGCAAACTTTCTTTTGCCCGCCTGTAATACCACATCCATATTCGGTTTAACCATATACAACATATCCGAAAGCTTTTCACCATCTAATTTTACCCCGCCGCCTTGTATCAGACGCTTGGCTTCACCTTTACTTTGCACAAAACCAAGTCTTACGAGCAAGTCTAATATATTTACCCCTTCGGATTCAATTTTAACACTTTCTATGTCGTCCGGTATTCCCTTGTTGGATACAACATTAATAAAATCTTGCTGTGCTTTATCGGCGCCATCTTTGCCGTGATATTCTTCCGTAATCATATATGCGAGTTTCATCTTAATATCGCGCGGATTAATTGAACCGGATGCAATTTGCTCGTCCATTTTAATAAGTTCTTCTTGAGAAACATCAGTCAAAAGTGAGTAGTATCTGGTAATCAATGAATCAGGGATACTCATTAATTTCCCAAACATATCCTTTGCACTGTCAGTTAGAGAAATACAGTGTTCCGGATAAGTCTTAGACATCTTAACAACTCCGTCTGTTCCTTCAAGAAGCGGAAGCATCATAACTAATTGCGGATACTTTTTGCCATAAGCTGCTTGAATGTCGCGGCCTAATAGCGTATTAAACCTCTGATCAGTACCGCCAAGCTCAATATCAGAATCAATTGCGACAGAATCATAAGCCTGCATTAAAGGATAAAAGAATTCATGAATCGCAATCGGCTTTCCTTCCGCATATCTTTTTGCAAAATCATCTCTTGTCATCATCTGTGCTACCGTAACTTTTCCTGCAAGCTGAAGAAGTTCAGTAAATGACATCTTATGAAGCCAGTCAGCGTTATTAACAACTTCTGCATCAGATATATCTATAACCTTTGACATCTGATCAAAATAAGTCTTAGCATTTTCTTCTACCTGTTCTTTAGTTAATGCCGGTCTTGTTTCAGATTTTCCGGAAGGATCGCCTATCATAGCAGTCGCACCGCCGACAAGCAATACTATCTTATGCCCGAGCCTTTGAAACTCACGCAATTTTCTCATAACAACAGTATGCCCCAAGTGTAAATCCGGTCTTGTCGGATCCATACCTAATTTTATTCTAAGAGGTGTATTTGTATCATGCGCATGCTGAAGCTTTGCTGCCAATTCTTCAAATCCGTTTGGTAAAACCTCTGCATTTCTGGTTAATTGTTTTGCCTGTTCTATAAATTCTTGTCTTATTTCAGTCATATCTTAAATCCCCTTACTATTATTATCTTAAGCGTACCAAAAAGAAAGTCCTGCGTAAATATTTTATAAAGCAAAAATAAGATTTTAAACATATTGTAAATTTTGTAACAAAATAGCAATTTTTAACTTAACAAGCTTTTTATATATGTATGGTAAGTAAGATTATAAATTTAACACGCGCATTTGTGCCTAAGGTAACAGCAAATTCCAAAGCCAATATTGAAGCGGTCAATTCTATGCCGGAGATGGTTCTTAATAAAATGGCTCGCAATGGCGATAAAAGTATTGTTCATGTTGACATGAACCACTGCGCGGCAGCTCGTATTTCAGAAAATGGTATAAATACAATTTATACAGATGGGCTTTGCGGCTGTAATTCAATAGGAGTAATAACAAAATGCATAGATGGAAAACCGCTTGCAATACTATCTCATTACGTCCCTACAAATAATGCCGGCCAGCTTAAAGCTCTTGAAACTCAATTAGAAAAATATGATTATTACCTTGATAAAAGCTACAAACCAAAAGTTTTGATGAATGTCGGCGGTTATGAAAGCTCACCCGGGAAATTGGAAACCTGTCCCAATCCATTAATAGAAAAAGTAAAAAGTTTAGTTGCAAAATTTTTCCCGAAAGGTGCTGAAGCGAACGTAACCCCATACCCTACAAAAAACAGGGGAGCTTTCTTTTCTTCTGCTAACATTTATCAGTTTGATCCCGCTGATGTAAACAAAGTAAAAATAACTAACGTCGGTGAAAAAGAAAAGTTCATTGATTTAAATGCATAAAAATAGGACTGATTTTATCAGTCCTATTTTTATTTATATGGACGGTCACTACCGCACCATTAACTTTACTCTACACATTACCGTAGTAAGCGTCAATGTAGATTTTCTTGATGTCTGACATCAACGGATATGCCGGGTTAGCACCTGTGCACTGGTCGTCAAATGCCAATTCAACAAGTTCGTCCAAGTTATCCATAAATGTTTGTTCATCAACACCGAAGTCCTTGATAGATTTTGGTAATTCAATCTTATCCATCAATTCATCAACGGCTCTAAGAAGCAATTCGACTTTTTCGTCATCGTTGTTTCCGCCCAATCCTAACTCGTCAGCGATTTGACCGTATTTAGCCTTAGCATTCGGGAACTTGTACTGCGGGAAGATTGCTTGTTTGTGCGGAGC
>CALUSZ010000179.1 GCA_944323495.1 Candidatus Gastranaerophilales bacterium | reverse complement strand
ACCAAAGAAGAACTTGTGCGTGATATTAATAGTATTTTTGAGCAATCTTCATTAGAAGAAATGCAGTTTTTTCATAAGATTTTGATGGCTTATAAAGAATTAAAGTAAATTTAGCCAAGCTTTAAGCTTAAACCGGAATTAGGTTTTAAAAATGGTATGCCGGAATTTGCGGAGAATAACAATCTATAATCCCTTATAACATATAGCATGCACTGAAGTGTTATTCTATCAAAATAAGTTTTCATAAGTGCTGCTCTGGACTCTTGTCTTTCATTAACAGATTGTTTAGCTCTATAGACTGTTACAGGTTTATTTTCTTCAATTGCCCGAACTAAAATAGCCCTAATATAGTATCGGTTAAAATCAGAGAAAGCAACCATTTCACGAATATTTGAAGGAATTTTCTTACCATTTTTATTTTTTTCTATGAAAAAATTTTACTAAACCGATTTTGCAGAGTTTCGACTGTACCATTCTCAAAAGTTGCTTTCAAAATACGCTTCGCTTGTATGTAGAAATAAAAGCTTTTTGCATAGAAACAGGCTCATAAAATAAGCCGATACTTATATCTCGTTCTAATTCACTAACCATTAGCAAGCGTGTTGTTTTATCAAGGTTAGGAAAGTAATACATTTAAATCTCCGTAAATTATCTGTAGGAAAATTTAAAATCTTAAGAACTTATAACATATTTCTGTAGAATAACCTCACAACTATAAATCAAAGCCGTTAAGCAAAAACTTAACGGCTTAAAATTATTATATTAAATACAAAGAAATTCGTCTTTTTCTTGTTTTTTATCAGTTTCTTTTAAAAGCCAACCAATACCTAATTCTGAAAAAGAATTAAATATGTCGCTGTTTTTCATATTATTCATAAAATATTCACGACTAATAGTTGGGCGATTGGTATTTTGTGCTTGTTCTTCAATAACTTCATAACATTTAAATAAACATTGTTCTATTGCAGATAAAGAAAGTCCGTATAATAGATTTTCTAAAATAGCAGCATTCTCATTAATAGAAACGAATTTCGTTCTAGCTTGTCCTAATTTTACCTTCAATAGATTTTTCTTTTGTAATCTATTCAATGCATTTCTTTGTTTAAATGCTGATAGACCAGTCATTGTTTCTATTAATTCGGTTTTATATGGAACAAATAGTTCATCGTTAAAGAAACGAAAAGCTTGTTGTTTTAAGCTTTTTTGAAACATTGGAACTAAATAACTATATAAAATAGCTTCATCTGTATCCATTATCTTTAATAAGTCTGTATTGATTTTTATGTGATTTTGGCTGGAATTAAGCAGTTTATGAATTCTTTCGATACTCATAGGCACTCCTTTCACTATCTAATTTATCAAAAGCATGTTCATTAATCAAGTTATTTAATTAATAACTCGTTACAATTCAGCAGTATTAATAGTAAGTCATAAAAGCAATAGTATTGACAAGAAAAACGTTTTGCTTTAGAATTAACATGTCCAATTGGGCGAGAGCTAGATTGGGGATATTAAAAATACATTAAAAAGACTACCCGCAACAGCAGATAGCCTCCTTAAAAGATAAAATATCTTTTTCAGCAACAATATTTTATCAACCATAGGTTATTTTGTCAATTGGCGGCGATGTCGTCGGGGGGGCAGATAATGACTGTAAAAGCTAAAATTCCAAACTAACAAAATAGTAACTCTCGGAAGACTTTTGAGGAGTCACAGTTGCTATATTGCCTCAGTAGTTAATAAAATTTGGAGAAAATAAAATGTTGATAAATTATTATGTCAATACAATCGCTCAAACAACTGGAGAGCACGAAGTACACACTGAAAATTGCAGATATTTACCAGACGTAACTAATAGGATTTACTTGGGAATGTTTAATTCTCCAATAGAAGCCTTAGAAGAAGCTAGAAAATATTATCCTCTTGTAGATGGTTGCTATTACTGTTGTTATCCTGCTCATACAAAGTAAAAATCCTACGGAAAGAGGTTAAACCTCTTTCCGTTTTAAAAATATAAATTATGATTATCATGATTTTAGTGGATAAATTTTTGGAATGAGTATGTTATCTTTGTGATGTAAAGTTTTTTACGGAGTAAAAATTTTACAACTACACAGTTCAATATATAAACATGCCTTTGGATTGTTTATAAAAATAGATATTTTAACAAATCATCACTTGCTAAGACTATCTATATAACCAATTTTTGACCTTTGTTTAGTTTTGTTAAAACCTTGAGATTAAGTATGGGTCGAGTTATCATGAAAATATAAAAGGTCAAAACCCTTGTAGATAAAGGAAAAAGAATGAAAGATAAGGTAATTAACATATACTGTGATGAAAGTTGCCATTTGGAACATGACCACCAGAGAGCTATGGTTTTTGGGTGTATTCGTTGTTCACAAGAAAAAGTTCGAGAGCTTTCAGAACAAATTCGCAAGTTGAAACAAAAGCACTTTATTTATAAATTTGCAGAAATTAAATGGACAAAAGTTTCTAAATCAAAAGAAGATTTTTTCTTAGATTTATTAAATCTATTTTTAAATACAGAAGAGTTAAAATTCAGAGCAGTTATCTTTAAAAATAAAGACTTACATAGATTGGAACATTCCCGTTTCCCTAATCAAACATATCAAAAATGGTATTTTAAAATGTTCTATCTAACTCTTAACAAAGTGATTGAATCTAAGTATAAATATTGCATCTATTTAGATAAACAAACAGCAGATAATAGACCTGAAATAATAGAACTTGAAAAGCATTTATCTAACAGAGGTAAAATACTAAAAATTCAAAATGTTTTATCACATGAATCTGAAATGATTCAGTTAACTGACTTCATTACTGGAATTATTTCTTACGCTAATAGAGATGCTATAAAACTACCAACAGCAAATCAGACAAAAGTCAAGTTAGTTGAAATATTTAGAGCTAAGACCAACTTATCTCTAATTTCAGCAACACCACTATCAGCAGATAAAATCAATCTATTTACTTGGGAGCCAGATTATTATGAAACACGACATTAAATGGTTACCCAAAGTTGTTAGATTAGAAGAATATCTTGATTCTACTGGCAAAATTGATTTTTTAAGATTTATCAATGAAAGAAAAGAAGATTTCTTAAATGATTTTTTCAACCCGTCTTCGCCAGTTATGTTTAACGGTTGTCCTGTGTATATCGAAAAAGAAACGATACTGAATTGTGATAATTTGGTTGATAAGAATTGTTATAATGATAAATTTTTCTCTTGCGAGAATTGTCCATTTGATAAGCAATTAGATATGATTAACCATATTTTTACTGTTGAACAAAACGAAAAAGAATTAAAGAAAAAAGGTGTCAAAATTAGACTTAAAAAAGGAATTAATAGAAAATCAAAAGCAAAAAATAAAACTCCAAGAACACCTGGCCATTTTTGTATACCAAGAACTCTTTTGTCAAGTTGGATAAAACCAATTATTATGAATGCTAATGATACACGTAATGTGAGAATAACATATTCAAAGACAGGAAAAGATACTATTGTATTAGACTTGATTTATCGCAAGTATAAAATTTGTTTGAAAGAAATTGTAACTAAAAATGGGTTTAAATACTACATTCTTAAAACAGCTTTTTACTACACAAATCCGAAAGAACTTATTTATGAAGAAAATGAAAAATATATTGCAAATGCTATATAAAGAAGAAACGCCACTGGTGGCGTTTCAACGACTCTTTGTATCGATTTATACATATGATACATGAGTATTACAATTATTATTTTAGTATCAAAAAACTTTGGGTCAAATTGGATGAACTACCGAACCAAAACCTAGTACTTCATTATAACATGAAACAATAAAAATTTCAAGATGTAAAGAAGTGTTGCAGAAAAAATATTTAAAAAATGTAGTTTTTGACATTTTTGCTACCTTTTTTAACTTTCTAGCTATTAGAGGGTCTGAGGATATACATTTTTTCACGCAAAGATTTTCTAAACATCAAATACCAAAACTGCGGATTTCTGACATGCTTTAATCCTATGCTGTCAGGCTATTTTAACTATTTCAAGTTTTAAGTCGTATGTCAAGGTCCATTTTTTCTAAAAGAGCCTTTCAGGCTCTTTTTTTATTTGGTTTCTATAATCTTTCCAAGTGGTATATTTTTGTTTGTTCCGTGATAATCACTTCCGCTTGTAATTACGAGATTATTAGTTTGGGCGCAGTTAACAAGAAATTCTATCTCCTCTTTATTATATCTTGAATAAAAGCATTCAAGCCCTTGGATTCCATAGCTTTTCATAACTTCAAGACGCGGAAGAAACTCTTCTTTGCTTAAATGTCTTTCGCCTTCGCCACCAAGCGGGTGCGCCCAGACTGCTATACCGCCGGCTTGTTTAATTGTATTTATTGCTTCTTGCCCGTCAAACCTTGTATTTCCGGTTTTACAGCCGTCAAGATATTTTTTCATTGCATCAATGTTATTATCGGCCAGCCCGCGATTTACAAGTATATTCGCAAGATGAGTCTTAACCACACTTTTTCTGGAATAAAGCCAATCAAGTTCGTCCGGTGTAAGCTCAATATTCCACTTTTCCCTCAAATACTTTATTCTGGTCTCAAGCTTTTGGCGTCTCAATTGTTTGCCCTTCTCAATCAGTGCCGTAAGTTCCGGATTTTCAATATCAATTCCGTACCCCAGAATATGGCATTTTATCTCTCCACAGAGACAAGTTAACTCAACACCCGGAATAAATCCTTGAGGAAGGAGTTTTTCCATCTCGCGGCAACCTTCTACTGTATCATGGTCGGTGAGAGAAAAAACATCAATTCCGGCCTGCTTAATTTTTCCGGCCAACTCCTTTACGCTGTCGCTTCCGTCTGAACAATTGCTATGTATATGTAAATCAGTTTTAACCATATCAATATTTTATACTAAAATATTTTTTCTGAATAAGTTCATCTTTTTCAAAAAGCCTTATAACACCGTATTCTCCATCATATCCTGCCTGTTTTAAGACTTTCCCTTCTCTTAATCTCAAAATCCCTTCTCCGAGAAGCGGAGAAGCCTTAGAGATTTCATCGACAGGCACTTCTTGCAGAATAGACAATTCGGAGCCGAATTTGTGTATAAGCTTGTCGTATTCAAGAGTAACCGACTTGCTTGCAGTTCCGACCTGCATAATCTCAGACAAGATTTCGGCCAACGGTACAAGGCTGAATACTTTGCCGGCGGTTGAAGGTTTGTATTCACTATTAAAAGGCCTGTCAGCGAGTTCACAAACCCTGTTTAAAACCCCGATAGTAAGAGGTTTTCCGCATACAGGGCAAATATTATTAAGTTTTTTAGACTCCTCCGGAGTTAAGCAGACATTACATTTCCTGTGCCCGTCCTCGTGGTATTTACCTTCTTCAGGGAAAAACTCTACTGTTCCAACATATCCGGAGCCGGTCTTAAGAGCGTTCATAATTCCATAGTAATCCATATTCGTATCAAATACGGTAGCTTCTCTTGCAAGCTTTGAGGGAGAATGCGCATCAGAATTAGAAACAAGTCTGTATTTATCGAGTTTTGATACCTTCCAGTTCATCTTCGGGTCCGATGAAAGCCCTGTTTCTACCGCAAAAATATGCCCTGATAAGTCGCCATAGCATTCTTCTATGCTGTCAAAACCTGATTTGGAGCCTAAAACAGAAAACCACGGCGTCCAAATATGCGCAGGAATAAGCTCCATTCCCTCTCCTGATTCTAAAGCGACTTCAAGCAGGTCTCTGGAATCCAGCCCCAAAATCGGACGCCCGTCAGAGACGATATTACCTATGGCACCGAGCTTTTGTCTGAAATTTTCTGCGCATTCCATATCAGGAGCAAAAATCACATGATGAACTTTCCTTGTCTTATCCCATTTTTTATAAATAGTAGATATTTCAACAGACAAGATAAACTTTACCGGACTTTGGCTGTCTTTAAGTTTAAAAGTTCCGTCTCCAAGCGGAAGCAATTTTTCTCTGATTTCACTAAACCAGGCGGGGTGTGTGAAGTCTCCGGTTGAGATTAAGCCTAAACCTTTTTTCTCTGCCCAAAGCGCAAGCTCTTCCAAATTACAGCTCTTACTTGTCGCGCGTGAGTATTTGGAATGTATGTGCAAGTCTGCATAAAACAACATATTATATCCTTTTTAAAATTATTGACGTATTAATCCCGCCAAAAGCAAAATTATTAGTCATAATATATTTGCAGTCAAGCTTCCGGCCTTCATTTACAATATAATCCAGCTTACCGCAATTTTCATCTATATTTTTTAAGTTCAATGTCGGTGCAAACCAGCCTTGATTCATCATCTCTACGCTTAAAATTGTCTCTATTGAGCCTGCAGCGCCGAGGGTATGTCCTGTATAGCTTTTTATGGTACTTATTGGCATTTTAGAGCCAAAAACTTCTTCTGTAGCAAGACTTTCTGCAATATCTCCGTTAATTGTCCCTGTGCCGTGTGCATTTACATACCCAATATCTTCCGGTTTTAACCCCGCGCTCTGAAGCGATTTTCTCATAACCTCCGCCATCATATCCTTATTCGGATTTGTAATATGCGTACCGTCAGTATTTGTTGCAAACCCCGCAATTTCAGCATAAATTTTTGCACCTCTGGCCTTTGCGCGCTCGTATTCTTCTAAAATTACAGTTCCCGCGCCTTCTCCGATAACAAGCCCGTCGCGGTCTTTATCAAAAGGAGACGGTGTAAGTTTAGGAGTATCATTTTTGCTGCTTGTAGCGTACAAAGTATCAAAGACCCCTACCTGAGTCGGGTGGATTTCTTCTGCCCCGCCTGCTATCATAATATCCTGATAACCGTCTTTTATAGCTTCATATGCGTATCCTATTCCCATAGAACCCGAAGTACAAGCTGTCGAAGAGGCTATCAAGCGCCCGTGGGTTTTAAAATAGAGCGATATATTTACTGCCGCTGTTTGGGGCATCATTTTTATATAAGAGCCGGAATTCAGGAGTTTCACTTTTTTATCAATACACATAGAATAAAAGTCCAAAACAGCTTCAAGCGAACCGGTTGAAGAGCCGTAACTTACACCCGCATCAGTAACACAACTATCACCTAAGAGTCCTGCCTGACTTAGAGCCTGTTCTGCCGTTACAACAGCCATAACGGAAACTTTGCCCATTGTACGCATAACTTTTCTTGTAAAATGCTCCGGAATTTCAAACCCGCTTACAAAAGCACCTAAATTGGTATTCAGCCTTTCGTATTCATCAAGTTTCTCCCAGTGCTGAATACAATTTTCGTATTTTTTCAATCTTTCAAACGCGCTTTCAATAGTAGAACCCAGCGGGGACGCTATCCCCATGCCTGTAATCACAACCCGTCTTTTCACAGATAAAGTCCTCCGTTAACCGCAATTACCTGACCTGTAATATAGCCTGCATCTTCCGATAAAAGATAATTCACAAGACTTGCGACTTCCCGCCCTGTTCCCATTCGCTTCATCGGAACAGCTTTTACAGCTTCTTCCGGAATATTTTCTGTCATCTCTGTTTCAATAATCCCCGGTGCTATACAGTTTACCGTAATCTTTCTTTTAGCGACTTCCTGGCTTAAGGCTTTTACTGCGCCTATAAGTCCTGCTTTTGAAGCACTGTAGTTAACCTGTCCGCGATTTCCGCATTGGCCGGAGATAGAGGACATAACAATAATCCGCCCTTTCCGCTCCTGAATTAACGGCATTATAAGAGGTCTTAATACATTATAAAACCCGCCTAAGTTAATTGAAATTACGTCGTCCCACTCATCATCTTCCATTGCCGGAAAAGGATTATCTTTAGCAATACCGGCATTGAGCACAATACCATAATACATTCCGTTTTTTTCTATATCTTCAAGAAGCTCTTTTTTTGTTTCTTCACGGTCAGAAATATCAAAGCTTAAAACCCTTGCATTTACACCCTTTTGGATAATCTCATCTCTAAGCTGACTAAGTCTTTCCTTATCCTTAGAGCAATGCAGAACAATATTATACCCTCTATCTGCAAGGTATAGTGCTGTTTCTCGTCCAATTCCGCGGCTTGAGCCGGTTATTAATACATCATTCACCCTCTATAAGCTCCTTTATATTTCCGCCCTGATAAGCGTTTATTGTAGCACTTGCTATTTCATTACCATTATCATATATTAAGCAGTCAAAAGCAACCACTTCATTATCCGTAAAAACTTCGTGCACTTTTACCAGATATTCTTTTCCTTCCTTAAAGTAATCCGTCTGGTTATTATAAAGTCTGGTTCCGAGCAGAAGCCCCGGGTTCGGCTCCTGACACCCGCTTTTAAAATAAGAATAGCAGCCAATTGTCTGTGCCATAAATTCAATTCCGGCAAGAGAATTAACCCCTTTGCCTTTTTCATAAAATATTTTTTCCGGATAAATTCTAAACACGGAAGTAAGTGAATGCTCTTCTAAATTAACCTCAAGAATATCGTCAAGAAGTATCATCGGTGCTTTATGCGGAAGTATTTTGGCTAAATCATACATCAGACTTTCCTCTCCCTTTTAAATACACAGCACAATTTGTACCGCCAAATCCAAACGAAGTACACAGGCATGTTTTAATAATATTTTCAGAACAAGCTGAAAGATTGATTTTAGGGATATTTTCATCATATTCTCCGTCATAGATATGCGGAAATACTTTATTAGTGTTGCTGTCCAGAAGTTTACAGCAAAGCGCAGCCTCAATACTTGCCGCTGCCCCCAGACAGTGTCCCGTAAGCGGTTTTGTAGAACTTGCAGGGATTTTGTCTCCGCATACATTATAAACAGCACGTCCCTCCATTAAATCATTTGCAATTGTTCCCGTGCCGTGAAGGTTTATATAATCAGCTTTTTCCGAACCGAGTGCCTGCAGTATTGCACGCTCTGCCTCAACACCTTCGGGGTCGGGGGTTGTAGTATGGTAGCAGTCAGTAGTTTCACCAAGCCCTGCAATCTCAATCCCTTCACCTTCTTTTGCAACTATAAACGCTCCGGCGCCTTCACCTATATTGATTCCGGAGCGGTTTTTGCTAAACGGATTAGAAGGGTTTGGAGAAAGCACTTCCAGAGAATCAAAACCGTATATCGGGAATTTTGTAAGAGCGTCAGCCCCAACCACAAGAACATTTTCGGCATAACCTGATAATAAAAGTTCTCTTGCTATTAAAAAGGCTTTTATTCCGGAAGAGCAGGCAGTAGAAACAGTCGTATAATAATTCTTCAGATTAAAATGCCTGACTATAAATTCAGCAGGATTTCCAATCTGCGCGTGCTTAGGGTTCCTATCCCTCTCATATTCTTCAACTCCCGTATTGGTCGTTGCACAAACTACGGCAAGTGATTTTTTATCGTACTTATCAATTCCCAAAGGTTCAATACAGGCAAGCGCAAGTCTGTTGCAGCGGGTATTATAATCTTCATCAGAAATCTTCGGAAGCGAAGAATTTATTTTCCCAAGACGGACAACCTTTCCTGAAATATAATCTTCTGAAAGTTCAAAACAATCCCAAACGCCTTCGATTGCGTTTTTATACACCTCGTCTATTCCAAACCCCAGATTACATATTGCGTTATAGTTCGTAATTTTCATATTCCAAATGTTATTGTATAATCTTAGCATGAAAAAGACAATTTTTTATATTAACGGTTTTTATTGTGCAAATTCTCCGGAAGATATTGATGTAAGTTTTATTCCTCCGCTTTTGAGGCGAAAACTAAGCCCTGTTGATAAAGCGTGTATTTGCGCGATAGAAAAAGTATTCCGAGATGATATAGATGAGCTCGTTTTTTCATCAGAATACGGAGAAATAACAAGGCTAGATAGTATAATCTCCCAGTATCAGGAACTTAATGAAGTATCTCCGGCACAGTTTTCCGGCTCTGTACATAACTACCCTGCAGGATTTTTTACTTTATATAAAAAATTAAACATACCTTATTATGCGCTCGCTTCCGGCAAAAATTCAATATCTGCAGGACTCGTAAAATCAATCCTTTCAAATAAAGAAAATATCCTTTTCTGCTACGCAGACACCCTCGCCCTTGCCTGTATAATAAGCAAAAATAAAGGCGGAATTAAATGTTCATTTGAAAGCACAATGGAAGAAAACAATGATGAATATAATAGTTTCTCCGATTTTCTTGAAGGGAAAACAAAATATTTTAAAACACGATTAGGAAGCATTGAAAGGGTTGAAGAATGAAATATTTCCGCTCAATGCTTGCAATAATATGTTTCGGGATTTTCGGACTTGGCTCAATACTCGTAAATTTTTTGCTGTTTCCGTTTATTCAAAACAACAAAGAACTCTGTTCGGATATTATACGGTATTTATGGAAATTTTTTACAAACCTGCTTATCTTTTTAAGACTGATAAAACTTGATATCAAAAGGTTAGACAAAATAGAAAACAAAGTTATTGTCGCAACCCACCCCAGTTTTATTGATATAGTAATCCTTATGTCGCTTATTCCAAAAAGCACCTGTTTTGTAAAAAAAGAACTAACATCAAACCCGATTTTAAAAAATATTATAAGCAGTATTTTTGTTCCAAACAACATGGAAATTGAGGATTTGGAAGAAAAATCAAAAAGAATTCTTGACAAAGGCTTTAACTTAATCATATTCCCGACAGGCATAAGACATCGAAAAAACGAATATCCAAAGATTAAAAAGGGAGCTGCTCTTGCGGCTTTAACTGCCGAAAAAAATATTGTTCCGATTAAAATCCATACTGATGATGATTTTCTGTTTATCAACCAGCCTTTCTATGCAGTAGGAAGCAAAACAGTGACTTTTGAAATCACAATGTGTGATGAAATTAATATCGCAGATTACAAAAACGAAAGCGAAATTGTTACAAAAAAAGAAATTACAAAACAAATTGAGAAATCTTTATACGGTTTATGATATAATATCACTATGGATATAAATACTGAACTGAAACAACTTATTATAGAATCATTAGAGCTTGAAGACGTTAGCGCAGAAGATATTAAAGACGACGAACCTTTGTTTGGCGACGGTCTGGGGCTTGATTCTATTGACGCGCTGGAACTTGGTATGGCAATTAAAAGAAAATATAGTATTACTATGAGTTCCAATAAAGAAGAAAACAAAAAATATTTCTATTCAATTGATACACTAAGCAAATATATAGAGGAAAAACTCAATGGGAACTAAGTATTCTAAAGAAGAAATCTTTGACGAATTAAAAAATATTCTCATTGAAGAATTAGAAATTAATGAGAGTGATATAACTTTAGATGCTAATCTGTTTGAAGATTTAGATTTAGACAGCATTGATGCAGTTGATATTGCTGTTCGTATGCAAAAATTTACGGATAAAAAACTCCCGCCTAATGAGTTCAAAAAGATTAAAACAGTCGGCGATATTGTAGAAGCCGTTAATATGCTTCTTCAGCAGTAAAAGTTTTATCTATACTTTTTTTCAAAAAAGTTTTATAATTGTACTGAAGAGAAGAAGGAGAATTTATATGGTTAAAAAAGAACTTATTTTCCTTGGGCCGCCAGCCTGCGGAAAGGGGACACAGACAAACAGATTATCAGAATATTTAGGTTTTCCTCACGTAGATACAGGCTCATTATTGAGAGCAGAAATTGCTAACGGAACTGAAGAAGGGAAATTTGCGAAATCTTTTATTGATAAAGGTCAGCTTGTACCTGCAGATTTAGTCGGAAAAATCATTGCTAAAAAACTTGCAGGAGATGATTGCAAAAACGGATATGTTCTTGACGGATATCCGAGAAGTCTTGAACAGGCTGAAATGCTGGAGAAAATTAATGCAGAAGTTGATAAAGGAGAAGAAGTTTCCTTCAAAGCAATTTATTTTGATATAGATACTCAAATCCTTATTGATAGAATTGTCTGCCGTCAATCTTGTCCAAAATGCGGAGAGATTTATAATACCAGATTTAAACCTTCCAAGGTTGAAAACATTTGCGATAAGTGCGGAACAGAATTAAAAACAAGGGCTGATGATAATGAAGAGACAGCAAAAGCTCGTTTCGATACTTATTTTAGAGAAACAGCACCGCTTGTGAAGTTTTATGAAGACAAGGGTGTTTTGTATAAAATAGATGCAAACGGTTCAATTGATGAAGTATGGGACAGGCTTATAAAGATTATTGAGGGTTAACTAGATGAAAGGCGGGTTTTATAAAACCCGCCTTTTAATATTAATTGTCTGTTTCTTCAGATACAAGTTTATCTACACTTACACTCAAAGCTTGTGCCAAACAGAAAAGTAAGTATGCACTTGGCGTTACATGAGCATTCTCAATTTTAGTTAAATGTTTAGTAGATATATTAGCTAATTCTGCAAGCTGTTCTTGCGTTAGTCTTTTTCTGGTTCTTTCTACTTTTAAATTTAATGCTAATACTTCTCTAAATTTCTGTTCCATAATTAACTGGTTTAATATATTAAATTTCTCCGCACAAATCATATTCACTGGAGGCAGTGATTTTGACCATCTCTATATCACCGGGTACAACGTGTTTATCTGTTTTGATATTAACAACGCCGTCTATTTCCGGTGCATCATACTGGGTTCTGGCAATTACTTCGCCATCATCTGAATAACACTCAATTATGCAGGGAAGAGTTTTTCCGACAAAAGATTTATTTCTTTCAATTGATATTCCCTGCTGAATTTCCATAAGCTCTTTATAACGGGATTTAGCAACCCTTGCACTCACACGGTTCGGCATACTGTATGAAGGTGTTCCCTTCTCTCTGGAATAAGTAAATACCCCCATTCTGTCAAATTTCATATCACGGACGAATTGGCATAAATGTTCAAAATGTTCTTCCTCTTCCCCGGGATAACCAACAATAAATGCGGTTCTGATAGAAACACCCGGAATTCTCCGCCTTATATTTTCTATCATAGGCCTATAGTCAAACGCGGGACGGTTCATCATCTTCAGCATTTCAGGGTGTGAATGCTGAAGCGGTATATCAACATACTTCACAACCTTATCCAGTTTTGCAATCGTATCTAAAAGCTCATCGCTCATCATCGTAGGATAAGCATACATTACTCTAATCCAGCCAAGACCCTCGATTTTATTAAGTTCTTCCAACAGCTTTGAAAGCATAGGTTTTTTATACAAATCAATCCCGTAACTTGTAGTGTCTTGAGCTACCAGAATAATTTCCGTAACCCCTTTTTGGACAAGTTTTTTTGCTTCATCAACAATGTTTTCAATTTTTCTTGAATGATAATTTCCTCTCAAATAGGGAATAATACAGTATCCACACCTGTAATTACACCCGTCTGCAATCTTGATATAAGAGCTTGCGCCCATTGTAATCTGCTGCCGCTCAATATTTTCTGGGTAAATATATTCAGGGTTTCTGTTAACCTCACAAACATAATCTTTTGATTCAATAATATCAATAATTTTTGTAAAATCAGTAGTCCCGACTACAGCTGAAATTTCCGGAATTTCTTTCTTTAATTCATCAGGGTGCTTTTGAGAAAGACAGCCCGTTACAATAACCCTTTTTCCTTTATCAACAAGCTCCAAAATAGACCGTATTGACTCTCTTTCGGCATCGCAGATAAAAGAACAGGTATTAACAATAACCGTATCTGATTCATCTTCATTAAGCGTAACTTCATACCCTCTCTGAGTCAGAAGTCCGAGAATTAATTCCGAATCTACAAGATTTTTTGCACAGCCGTGGCTTACGAGAGCTATTTTTTTCATAGAAATATTCTAACATAAAAGATTATGAATAAGTTGTTGGGTTTCACCCAACCTACTATTTTTTATAAAATTGATTTCATACCCTAATATATCCGCAATGAACCGCCTGCGCTATCTCGAAACAATGCGAAAAAATCAAGCATCAACTTGAAGTATAATAAACCTACTTTTTAAATATAAAAAATACCGCAAGAACAATAAATAAAAAGCCGACTAAATAATTCCACCGGAATTGTTCTTTCAAATACAAAACCGAAAAGAACGAAAAAACAGTAAGAGTGATAACTTCCTGAATAGTCTTTAGCTGTACCGCATTATAGCAGGTATATCCAATCCTGTTTGCCGGAACCTGAAAACAGTATTCAAAAAACGCAATACCCCAGCTTGCAAGGATTACTATCAAAAGCGGAAGGCTTCTGAATCTCAAATGCCCGTACCAGGCAAATGTCATAAATATATTTGAAATTAATAATAATATTATTGGTGCAACATGTCTAAACATAAATCGATTGTAGCACAAATCAATAACAAATAATTAATTTTTCCTTAACTTTTTTAATTTTTATTTAAATTCGGGGTATAAATATAATTGTAGAAGATAGGAGGATTTTATTATGGCATTAAAACCATTACAAGACAGAATTGTTATCAAAGTTATTGAAGATACAGAACAAACATCAGGCGGAATTTTTATTCCGGACA